>CBFGQF010000001.1:0-27172 GCA_965650865.1 uncultured Alphaproteobacteria bacterium
CCGATACGAACGATAGATTCGTTCAGCACATAACAATCCGCGAGCGCGAGTTGTTGTTTCAAGGTCGGCCAGACGATATCCGAAAGGTCGGCGCGGGTCAGCGGTGCCCGCGGCGGGATCGGCTCGCCGGGCAGGCAGGCGCGCCAGTCTTCGTGTGCCTTGCTGGGGTAGAGGTTGTTTTTGATGGTGCGCAGCGCATCATGCACGTTCATCACATCGGCCTTGATACCGAGTTCGTCAAGCGAGGAGAGGACAGCGGCCGTATAGGAGCGATGGCGCGTACGCAAGGCGTCGAGCGCGGCCAGAGGGTTCTGGCCATAACCGGCCCTGATCCATTTCTTTTTGCGGGATTCCTGCGTCGCCCGTTTCAATTCATTCTTGGTCAGGATCGACGGGCGTGTCCACAGAACGTAGTAACATTCCTCGAACGACAGATAACGGGACAGGTGACGTACACGTTCATCGAACACATCCTTGACATCCAGTTCGATTGCTTCGGCCGTCATGCGCGAAGGACGGAGCAAATCCTCAAGATGCGGGGCGATGCGGTTGGGGTCGCGGGCAAAATAAACCTGCATCGCATGGCCTTGGCGGTCAAACCGCGCCCCAATCTTGATGGTCGCCCCTTCGACCAGATAATTATACTCTTCCTCGCCGATAATCTGGCGGCTGCCATCGACACGCAGATAGGTCACCAGCGAACCATCGGAGGCCGCAAGGGTCACCTCGTCATCCGCTGTTTCAAGCCGGATAAAGGATTCAAGCGATTGCTTCATCGCCGTTTGGAACGGCGCCAGTATTTTGTCAAAAATCCGCATCGAGCCCAGATGGTCTTTTTAAAAGAAATGTCAGTGTATTAGGGTATTATACTACGCACCGACAATATAGGGGAAATTTGAAAATCTTGCAGGTTTTCCGGCGTGTGCGGATCATGGATTTTTAATTACGCAGCATCCTGCTTTGCTTTTGCATAAAGCGTTTTCCATTGCGCGGGAATCTTGCCGCCGAACGGCCCGTCTTTCGAACGCCAATAGGCCAGTATTTGCGGGAACTGGTTGAACTTCAGTTCGCCTTCGCTGATGTTGCGACGATCGAGCGGGAAGAGACGAATGCCGTCTAGTTTTTCGCCACGCTGTGCGTAATGTTTAGGCCCCAAAAAATCGCGCATGACATTGGCGAGGATGAACGGATCATCTGTCGAAATACGCGCCTTCGCATCTTCGCGCCGGGCCATGATGGCCTCCAGCGCACTGCGGGCGCTATCGGCCATTGTTCCTTGCGAGATCCGCGCAACATAAATCGCCCGGGCAATGTGGGAGAGTTCGTGCTGCTGCAATTCAGGCAGCCATACCAGCACACCGGAATTCATCTGGCTGGTTTTTTCCAGATCGAAACATTGCTGACAAAAGATACAACCCGTCACCATGTTGTCAGGACGCAAGTCATCGGGGTTGCCGTTGATGAAATGCACTTCCTGATATTTCGTGGATTGAAAGCCGCAGAACCGGCAAGTGTGATTGTCACGTTCCAAAATTTTCTGGCGCGCTTCGGCTATCACCTGCGCGGGCTTATCAGAAGAATTGGCATTGCCCGGCGTGCGGACAATGCCCAATGTAATTGGCAAGAGTGCCATGAATACCCTTCGATTACTTCGTGTCGAAAGTGATGGCTTCAACCGGCGGCGGGGCAACGCCCGAACCATCGGCACCGATTGTTGTCTGCATCGCTTCGTATACGATCGGCAGGGCAAAGAGACCACCACCCGCTGCGAGGCGGATCGCACCCTGTTGCAACGGAGTCTGCCCCGGATTTTCCACGTGGTCTTTGATTTTCAGAATACCCAGCACGCCGAGCAGAATGCCCATCATGTAGGAAATACCGGAAATCAGGCCCGGAATGCCGGAAATCGATTCTTCCATGTTTTGTACAATGTCGTTAAAGCCCTGGCCGCCGCCTGCGGTTGCAGAGGCTTGTTCAACCCCGGAGACCAGACCGATGAAAGTCGCGGCCCCTGCGGTCATCATTTTTGTTCGTAGTTTCTTTGTCATCGTCGTTCTCCTGTTAAAGTCCTGTAACCTGTTAAGTCGTCCCGTCCGCAAATCAATTCGTTGCTATTTTGCCACCTGTTACCCCAGTATACAAAATCAAAATTGTTTTTGCGAATTTGGAGATTTCCTTTATCGGGGCTATCTTCTAATCCTCGCCGGAATGCCCTTAAAAAGCCTCTCCTTGTTCCATAATTTTATTAGACCATATTTAGGGGAAATAAGGCAAATTTGCCCCTTCATCCTATGGGAACGTCAATTTATCCAATTGTTTTATAAAGGAAATTTTCCAAAACCTAAATAAGGCAGAGCATGCACGAATATGGCACAAATGTGGCAAATCCCATTATTGAAGGATTTGCCCCTGCGTCCCTTGAACCACCCAGCGCCCGTTGATGTAACTGATCGCCGTGATACGCCCGACGCCTTGCAGGCTCTCACCGACCACGACCCCCTGCATATCGCGGGCACCCGGCTTGGAAACCCATGCACGTCCCGGCTGGGCTGCGCGCAGTTCCCATTGTGCTTCCGCCTGAGCGGCGGCCACTGGCGCCGGAGGTTTTGCGGCAGGCGTCGTTTTACGTGGAGTGGGTGCCGGGGCCTTGGCAATCTCGGCCTTCTGTGCAGCAGCCTTTTTTGCGGCTTCCTCAGCCTTGGCCGCTCTGTCCTTTGCTGCCTTGGCATCGGCGGCGGCTTTTGCAGCGCGTGCAGCCTCTTCCTCCGACGCCTTTTGCGCCTTTGCGGCCGTGTCCTTTGCAGCCTTTAATTCCGACTGCAGTTGCGCCACGGTTTGTTCCAGCGCGGCAGACCCATCGGATTGGCCACTGCGCAGGGTATCAAGCTCGCCTTTCAGGCTCTGCACTTGCGACTGGAGCGTTGCGATTGTTTCCTGAAGGGAAACGACCTGCGCCTCCGCCTCCTCTGCCTTGCGGTTCGCCTCTTCCAGCTTTGCTGCATCCTCGGCAGAAGGAACAGATGCGACAGGCGTTGTGTTTTCGATTTTCGCTTCTTCCGACGCGGATGCATCAACAACTGGTGCACCAATCATTTCTTCCGGCTGTTCCTGAACGGCGATTTGCTGCGCGCCTTCTTCTTCAATGCTGTTTTTCTCGCGCGCGGCTTTCATCTGGTCCAGGATATCCTGTGCCGACATTTCGGAAGGTGCCGCCTCCGGCCCGCGAGGGATTTGATCTTCCCCGCCACCGATAACCGGAACCTGTTCGACGACTTCATCGGGCATCGGCGTAATCGGCGAAGGCATCGGCGGATTCGCGACGGCATCAACAGGCTGGTTTTCATCCAGAACGGCGACAGAGTCGGGATTATCGAGGAATCCGGCCCCGCCATCATTCGGCGCCTGTTCGCCTGCAGGTTGTTCGGCTTGCGTGGTTTCGGCCTTCTCATCCTTGGCACCGAAGATCGTGCCGTCAAGAACAGCGCCGATATTCAGGCTGGAGCGGAAGGATTCACCCTTGTTCGCGTTCATCTGTGCGGTTTTTGTCATGATGGTATAGGCCATCACGCTGCCGCCCAGAAGAACGGCACCGATAATCACCATGGTGTTGAAGCTAAGGCTCAATCCCTTGCGTTCGGATGTATTCGTATAAAGGCTTTTTTCCTTTTTTCCTTTGCGGCCAGACTGCTCCTCGCCGTCTTCGCAGCCATCCCATTCATCGTCAAAGGTTTCACCTTCGAAATCGGCGTCGTAGTCGTCTTCGGGAATATCGTCATATACACCCGCATCATCGGACAGATCGGATTCATCGAAATCGAGATCGTCGTAGTTCTCGTCGAAATCATCGTCCTGGTATTTGTTATCGTCCGACATCAACAGACCTTTGCCGTTATACGTGAATAGGAAGCCGTCCTATTCATAGGAAATTTACTGGGTTTGTTCAAGGTCCGTGACGGGCTGGAGGAACAGGATGCCCATAGGCGTCCCGCTGGCAACACGCAGCATCGGGCGGATACGGCGGGCCTCCTCATCCAGAATATCGGCCAACCTGTCTCCCGCTTCGGCGATACCGGAGCCGATTTCCTGTGTTAAATCCTTGTCGAAACTGGATACCGCCGTCGTATCGTCGCCGATGAAAACCTGCGTCGTACCGGAATCGCCCACGGCACTGGCAACACCCGTGATGAATTCAGCCGCCACGGGCAAAACAAAGCGCGACCAGTAACGGCGATCGATTTCCGTGACCATGCCAGGCAATGTGGTATTGGGGTCAATCGCCACCGCCTGAATCGGGTAATTGATGCCGTCGATCACAATCTGGCTGAAATTCAGCGTGATATATTCGTCTGTCGACTGGAATGCGCCCAGAACGCGGGAACCTTTGAGGGGGCCGGAGGCGATTTGCGCAAGGATCGGCCCCGGCGCATCGGTGTTGGCCTCGGTCAAAAGCTGACCATATTCAATTGTGCCGGCGGGCAGAAAGATGTTTTCATACTCTTCCTGCATACCTTGGGAATTCGCCATCATCATTTGCTGTTGCTGCTGAAACTTCTGAAGCTTCTTTTGCTCCAGCTGTTCCAGATAAGAGATATCGGCGATCCCCAGATGCTGTACCTTACCAATCCTCTGGTTCTCCAGCACGGCCTGCATTTGTGAAACCATGGACTGCGACATGGCATTGACGGCCGGTGTGCGCGTATCGGGCTTGGGCTGATCCGGCTGCGCGGCTTTTGTCTGGGCTACGGCCTCCTGCTGACGAATGCGTTCTTCCTGCATTGTGCGCCAGCGTTCCAGCGGATCTTCCTGATTGACGTCATCCACCTGCAAAGGCAGTGTCCCTTTTGATGTGTCGACCGGCATGGGAATGGCGGAACCGCCGGTGCGTGTCGCCGTTTCCACATCCTGAATGTTTCGTTCTTCCAGCGATTTGCGATAGCTCTCGGAAACCTCACCCTCACCCGGCACGCTAGTGACATCAGAACCACCGGTTACGCGTGAGAGGTTTTGCGGATCATCGCCGCCGCCGAACAGGATTACCCCGCCGACGATCACGGCAAAGGCAGCAAGCACAACGCCGATCTTGACCATCGGATTGTTACGCCACAAATCACCGAGCGAGCCTTTTTGATTATAGGTATCAAACCCGCCATCATCGAAATCTTCGATGTCCAGATCGTTGTCGATGTCATCATTGTTACTCATCGAGCAAATCCTCTTTCTCGGTCAGTGTGGCGCGCATGAATTCCCCTTCATCAGACAGGAGAAGCACGGGCGCACTGGATAATACATAGACATTCATGCCATCGGCGGAAGACACGGAGCTTTTCCACGCCGGCGATAGCAGGGTCAGCGGTGTGCGGACATAGGTCTGCCCGCCGGATGAATAAGCGGTCGTGCGGCCATCGACGCCGGAAACATTCAACTTGACCATGCCTTGCGCGGCAACGCCATCCAGCAAGGAGGTCAAAGTGGAGTCGCCGGCGACCATGCTTTTGCCGCCCTGCATCAGCGGTGCGGTGGCGAACGGACCATATTCAGGGACACGGGCATCAACGCGGTATTGCACGACATCGCGGCTGGTTTCCAGCGTCAGGGTAAGCGGCGTCTTCAATGTCAGAAGGCGGATAACAATGTTCCCGCGCGCGAATTGGGCGAGCGGTGTGATGCGAATGATATGGCCCCCTTGTTCGGGCTCCACCACTTCAAAATCGCCCGCCCATGTCACATCCTGCACGGGCCACGGCGCGCCGGTGGCATCCAGAATGTTGATGGTGGTCACATTACCCACGGCGGTTTTGATGCTGGGCGGCATAACGCCCGGGTCCAGCGAGATATTGGTGACGCTGACTTCGGGGCGCGGCGCATTATAAGGCGGAGTATTCACAGCCTGCTGCGTTTCATCATAACGGCCCAAAAGGGATTTGATCTGGTCGGGCTCCAACGGGAACATGCCGGTAATCGCGGCATCAAATGCATCGCGGCGAATGGATTCCTTCATTGCGCGTTTGGCTTCGGGACTTGCTTCCCCGCTCATATCTCCGTCAATGGATCCATAGGATGTTTTGCCGGCGCTATTTTCAAAATCACCCTGCAACTTGAACATCGTGCTGGTGTCTACCTCGGGCAACGCATCACCATCGGCGCTTTCCTCGGCCTCGGCAGCAGCGCGATAGCGGTCAAGCGCAGAGACGGCAGCAGGATCATCCTGCCCTGTGAGCATATTAGCATCAGCCTGCGCCGCGGCATCTTCCACCGGGTTCGGGGTTTGCGATTGCTGCCCCGTTTGTGCGGACTGTCCCATGGCTGTTGCAGGAACCAGTTTCTGTTCCTGCGGCTGCGAAGGCGCGTTGTCGGCATTGACGACTTCGCCATTGTCGGGATTGCCGTCATTCGAGGCAGGGATAATCTGGTCAGAGGGGATTTGGTCCGCGGCCTCGTCTCCCATCGAAAAACTATTCGGGATCTGCTGCTGGGCAAACCCGTCGGGCAATTGCTGCTGTGCGCCTTCATCGGCGGGGATTGCCTGCACCGGAGCATCTGGTTGGGCCTGCGCGCCGTTGTTGAAATTTTGCTGCGACTGGGCCAGCGCCTGCGCCGATGCCGCCATCACGGCCACGGCCGACAAACCCGCCAGCAGCAGACTTTTCACGCCGCCCGTACCCGAATGATATATATAGAAGCCTGACATTGCCCTCGAAAACCCTTTTAAAACCCAGCCACAATAGACTCTTCCAATATAAAAGTCATCTTTTGCCCATTCCGCCCTTATCCGCCGCCCGGAACCGCAATCCACTGCGCGATCCCCACCCCGTTCGGGCTTTCCAGACGCGGCACACGGACAATCACAAGCGTAACGACCCAGCTTTCATTCCGCTTTTTTGAGCCCGATGTAAAAGTCAGAAGGATTGGCACCTGCACGACCCATTGATACTGGCCACTCACGATCCCTTCCGATTGCAAAACGGGGGCGCCCGCGGGAATGGCGGAGACTTCCTGAGTCAAAGACTCAACCGATTCGATAATGCGTGCCTGCTGTAGAGCGGTGGAAAAACTCTGCCAGCCCGCGCGGGTAAAATGGCGGGAGGATTCCTGCAAATTGCGGCGATAATTGCTGAAGGAGAACGACATGGTTTCCGATGTCGCCTGCGCCGCCCATGATAGAAGGGCCGGAGTCGACAGGTTTGGCTGGTTGAGCGGCACCATCGGGATCAGACGGCCGTCTTCGGTTGTCGCGAAATAGCGGTTTTCCGGCTGATGAACATGAATGACGAAATACATCGCACCGATAAGACCGAAGATGGCGATGGCCTGTACGATGGCGATGCGCAGCGCCAGACGGTAGCCATCACGATAAAATTCGTTGCGCACAACCACGCGGCCGAGGCCTGTTGTGTCCATGGCCTCCGGTTTGGTCGTGGCGGCTTTGCGCGCGCGCGGTTCGCCGGAAGGGCGGATATTGCGCGGATTTGGGGCTTTTTGTCCGGTATCGTCAGTCATGGATTTGCGATGGCGCTTTGCTCAAGATGTCATAATTACAGGCGTGCGGAGTCGGCCTTTTAAGCCCCGCATATTCTATTCGAACATATTCGGCCGCAAAGTACAATTTCTGACTTTGGGTTTGTCCGCAGCCAATCGGAAAAATCTTGCATTGCTGCCCCAGCCGGGGGGAGACAAACGTGCGTTTTGGTTTTAAAATATGGTAAGATTTTTTCATGACTTGGGGAAACAGTGTTTTTTCAAGATTTTAAGCAGATTGCAGGACGCGGCCGAATCGTTTTACGAAAAACGCCGCGAGGGGAAAGTGTGACGCGTCAATGAGCATGGGATTCCGCAAAATTGGGATGGGTATCTGTCTTGCCGCCATGCTCACGGGCGGTGGAATTAGCATTACCCACGCCCAGACACTTATGAATGCCCAACAATTTCTCTCCAACCCGCAGGCTTTGGCCAGCGCGCCGGGCGGCATTACCACAAACGCCGTCAATATTCTTGGTACGTCGAACGGCAACCCTCAGGCTATTTCTGAATTGGGCAACTTTCTCGGCGGAATGCCGGGATCACAAACCAATCCGCAGCAAGCGACCGGCATATTGCAAACCTTACAGCAGGGGATGTCATCGGGTCAGTTTTCACCACAACAAGCCACCGCATTATTGGGGGGCATCACCAGCAACCCGCAACTGACGCAGGCTCTAACCAATGTTCCCGGCCTTGGGCAAATGACAGGCTCTGTCGGCAATATCCAGCAAGTCATGAATAACCCTGCCGTGCAAAATGCGCTCGGCGGTCTATCGGGCATGCAGCAAGCCGCGGGTGTGGACCAGATTGTGCAAAGTGTCACGCAAGGGGCAGCCCAAAATCTTACAACTGCCGCCACTCAGGAACTGGCCAATCAAATTGCAGCCAATATGCCTGATCTTGCGAATATGATGGGCGGCGCGAATGGGATCGCCCAAAACTTGCAGAACATGCTTGGCGGCGCGGGCGGGCTTTTAGGCGGATTGTTCGGTGGCAGCGGAACCGGCGGTGCAGGCAGTGGCGGCGGCGGTGCTGGGGCCGGCGGATCGGGTCAGGACCGCGACAACGGAAATTATGAACTGGAGAGTATGGATACTGGCGGCCCCGGTGCCCAGAATGCCTGCGGAAACTGCTCCGATGTAGGAACCATCATTAAAGGGCACTATACAGAGGTCCGCCAAACCATCAAAGACGAATTCATCAAGCACCGTAACTGGATCGTCAACACCTATTGGAAAGAGCATATCCTGCCCGCCCTGATGCTGATGGCCGAACAATTGACCGCTGTCGGGATCGCGCAGGTGGAAATGATCGGCGCGATGCTCGATGCCAAACATCAACTGGAAACCCAGCGTCTGTTCCAGCAATTGACCGCGCAGGCGCACAAGGATTATCACCCGTCCGAGGGCATGTGCACCTTCGGCACAAGCGTGCGCAGCCTTGCTGCATCGGAACGCAAATCGGATATGACGCAAGTCGGGCTTGCCGCACGCATGATGCAACGCCAGACGCTGAACGGGGATGTTCTTTCGATTCAGGGCGATTCTTCGGACATTGTTTCGCGCATGAGCCGCTTTCGCACGACCTATTGCGATCCGTTGGACAATGCGAGCGGACTGGATGTTTTCTGCAAGGATGCCGACAGCGCATCCGAACGCCGCAACATCGATGTGGATTTCACACGCAATGTGGAATCGCGCCTGACGCTCGATATCGATATGACACAGGATGGTGCCGACACCGATGACCAGCAGGATCTGTTCGCCCTCTCCGCCAACCTTTTCGGGAATAATGTTGCGATGCGCATAGACCCGGAAAAACTGGCGAACGATCAGGGACTGGTCCGCGAAGACGGGGCCGGACGGCTGCTCGACCTCCGCGCCGTCTATGCCAAACGCTCTGTCGCTCAGAACTCTTTCGCGGCGCTGGCCGCGATGCGCGCATCGGGCGATGAAGGATCGGCCCCTTATACCAAAGCGCTCATCAAAGAATTGGGCATCACTTCCCAGGACGAGATTGAAAAGATCCTCGGCGAAAAGCCCAGCTATTTCGCACAGATGGAAGTGCTGACCAAAAAAATCTATCAAAACCCGTCTTTCTATACCGAACTCTATGACAAACCTGTCAATGTGGAGCGCAAAGGTGCGGCCATCGAGGCGATTTCCCTGATGCAAGACCGTGATTTGTATAACAGTCTTCTGCGCTCAGAAGCCGTTTTATCCGTTCTCCTTGAAACCATGTTGATGAAGGAGCAATCCAAGATCGTCAACGCCATGCCGGAGACAGATTGATCATGAAAAAACTTATTCATAAAATGATGGTCTTCGCTTTTGCGGCGTTCCTTTTTGCAATAACAATCGGCACAATCCCTAATTCGCGCCTGTCAAATCCAGCCTTCGCCTTTCCTGCTTGCGATTCCTGTTGCTCTTGTAGCGGCGGCGTTTGTGGCGGGTTTGTCATGGACTGTAAAACTGCTGCTGTAAATACATCGGAAACGCACAAAAATTATACCAATGATTTTACCAAACATGAATTCGTCATCCACCGCGAATGGATGGTGAAGGTGTTCTTTGAAATGCATATCCTGCCTGCGCTGATGCTGTTCGCGGAACAAATCTCTGCGATGGCCATGCATCAGGTGGTCGTCATCGGCTCCTTCCTTGATGCCAAGCACCAGCTCGAGACCCAGCGCCTGTTCCAGCAATTGATGGCGCGCGCGCACAAGGATTACCATCCCTCAGAAGGCATGTGTACGTTCGGCACAAATATCCGCAGCCTCGCGGCGTCCGACCGCAACATGGATTTATCCGCGATAGGGATTTCGAACCGCGTTTTGCAGCGCGAACTTTTATCAGGCGACTCGCTGGCCACGCAGGGACGCTCTTCCGATTTCCTTTCGCGCCTGAAGCAATTCCGCGAAATCTATTGCAGCCCGAAGGATAATGGCAACGGCCTTGATCTGCTTTGCCCCAATCCGCAAGATGGCACGCGGGTGAACAAGGACATCAATTACACCGCAACTTTCGATTCCCTTACGGAGGAAGGCGATATCGACCATGAGGACAATCAACACGAAACGACCCTTTCAGCCGATGAAGAAGATGTGTTCGCCCTCGCCGCCAATTTGTACGCCCACACCGTCGCCCCTTCGATCCCGCAAGCTTTCCTGTCGGATGAGAATGGCACGATTAACCCCACAGGCGCGGAGCATTATATGAATATCCGCTCGATCGCCGCGAAACGCTCGGTCGCCCGCAACTCTTTTGCCTCCATCGCCGCAATGAAATCGCAAGGAGAGAAGGAAGTGCAACCCTATCTCTTCGCCCTCGTCAAGGAGATGGGGATTAAGGATGAAGAGGAATTGAAAAAATATCTCGGCGAACGGCCCAGTTATTACGCGCAGATGGAAATACTGACGAAGAAACTTTATCAGAATCCGTCTTTCTATTCAGAACTGTACGACAAACCTGCCAACGTCGAGCGCAAGAATGTGTCGATGAAGGCAATAGAGCTTATGCAAAAACGCGATATCTACCGCAGCATTCTGCGTTCCGAGGCGATTTTATCGGTCATGCTTGAAACCGCGCTTATGGAAGAACAAGATCGTATTGTCAACGAGATCAAAGTCCTGCCTGAAGATGGCGCGCTGATCGACATACCGGATTAAGGGCTGGCATGTCATGACAGATGCCCTCCATAAAAAAAGCGCAGCAAAAATCATCCTGATCCTTACAGCCTTGATCGCGGCCATCGGCGCAGGCTGTCTGGTTTACGCACGCGCGGTGAAAGGGCATGATTTTATCCGCATTACAGGCGCGGACACGGCGATGGAAATTTCTGTTGTGCTGGAAGAGGCGGGCAAGGCGTTGGCGCTGGAGGCGACGGCAAAAGGCGGTGAAACGGTTTTTAATCTTGATGATAGGAAAGCAACCCCGCCTTATGATGCGATTGTCACCCTGCGCAAGGATGGTATTTATCGCGATGTGCGCTTTTCGGTTGGTGGCAACGAAGCCTTTGTTGTCGCGGAAGGCTTTTCACCCAAAGGGCCGCTATCATGGAATGGGCAGGACGATTTGCATTTCGACTGGTCAGGACGCATCGAACTGCGGGGAGATTTAGACGATATCAAGGGCCCCCTTTGTCTTGATGCGGATGGCATGAATATCTGCCACACCGCTGTAAAGGCGGTGCGATGAAACGATATCTTGTTATCGCCGCGTTTTTATCACTTTTCGCAATAACACCCGTTTTTGCCGCCGAAGAAGGTTTGGGACAGACGCCGTTCGGCGACCCGACGGGCGGCACCAATGGTGGCTCTTGCGACTTCACTGCGATCAAAGACTCCCTTTACGAAACAGAATCCGGCGGCGCCCTAGAGGCTTCATATAGAAAACAAGGCCCTATGACACGCTATGGCCAAGCGCGTGGACGGTATCAGTTTGTTGAAGAGACACAAAACCGCATGCTTTCACAACATCCGGAATGTACCCCTAACGGACAAAACTGTTATGGCGCGAATATATATAATCAGGAATGCTGGCAAACACAGGAATGCCTGATGGACTTAAACCTTGCAAAAAATCTGGATTCCATTCGTAGCAACCCCGATTGTCAGGCAATCATGGGCACGACAATACAAGGCAAGCGGGTAACACAGCGCTATGGAACACAAATATCCGATCCTTGCGTAGTGACGGAATCCGGTCTTGCCGCCGCGTGGCACTTGGGCGGTGATGACGCCTGCGCCAACATTAAAAACGGCTATTGCGGGGGCTGGGGTGATTTTGACGGAAATGGCGGCGGATGCACGAACATGGGCACCAGCGAGTCTTGGTATATTTGTCAGCACGGCAGTCTGCCGATGCCTGGCCAATGTACGCCGGCTCCGGGACAGTCGGGTTCTTATGATCCAGGCACATCGGATCCTACCCTAACATTGAAACAGCTTGAAAGCCTGATTGGTCAGGGTGACGAGGGCTTCATCAACACGGGCGGCACCATCAAAGGAAACTGGGTGGCAAGCCTGATGCTGATGGCCGAACAATTTACGGCGAATATGGCTTACCAATTAAAAGCCATCGGCATGTTCTTTGACGCCAAGGAACAGCTGGAGGCGCAGCGTGATTTCCAGGAACGCGTGGCCGAAGCACACCGTGATTATCATCCATCGGAACAGATGTGTACCTTCGGCACCTTCTCTACCAATCTGGCAAGCACACAGCGCCGCGCCGACCTGACCCGCGACGCAATTTCGGAAGAAGGAATCGACCGAGAGATCGGCGGGGGCGATGGCAAGGGCAATACAGGCAGCACGGATACCCTGTCGCGCATAAAACAATTCCGCGACAAATATTGCAATCCGAAAGACAACGGCCATGGCCTTGCCCTTCTGTGCCCGAATGAAACCGATGCGGACATGCAAAACCGTGATATCGATTACACCCGCACGGTCGATATGCCGCTCACACTGGATGTCAACCTGACGGACAACGAAACAACCGATGACGAGGAAACGATTTTTGCCTTGATCGATTATCTGTTCATGCACGATCCGATCCCGCGTGTACCGAAAGACGCGTTGAAGTTGCAAAAATATCAATACCATTACCAAAACCTGCGATCGATCGTCGCCATGCGCGGCGTGGCGCGCAACAGCGTCGCCAATATTATCGCCCTGAAATCGGCAAGTCCCGAGCAGGCAAGCCAGTCCGGCCCCTATCTGAAAGCCCTGATGAAGGAAATGGGTCTGGCCGAAGACGAAGTTGAAAAATTGTTGGGCGAAAACCCCAGCTATTACGCGCAGATGGAATTCCTGACCAAAACCATCTACCAAAACCCGAGTTTCTATTCGAACCTCTATGACAAACCGGCCAACGTCAAACGCATTCGTGCGGCGATGAAAGCGATCAAGCTGATGAACGACCGCGATATCCATATGGCCCTTGTCCGGCGTGAAATGCTGCTGTCCATGATGCTGGAACTGCGGCTGCGCGAACGGGCGGGTCTTGTTTATGACGCCACGGAAAACGCCCTGTTCAAGGAAAACTAAGCCTCTGTTTTGATTGTATTTATGGCTAACGCGGCACCAACTCCGCTTTTGGCATCCTGCTTGCATCGTCTCTATCACCGGCCGCGTCTGCGGCAGGCGAATGAGCAAAGGATGTGAGTATATATGTCATTTATGGCCCTGAATTCCGCCTTGACCGGCCTGCGCGCGGCGCAGGTCCAGCTCAACACGATTTCGACCAATATCGCGAACGCGACAACGCCGGGTTATAGCCGGAAAATCACCCCGCAAACCGCACAAGTCATTAATACGACTGGGGAAACCATCGGTGTGCGCACCGAAACCCTGATCCGGCAGGTAGACCTCAATCTGGAGCGGGAGCTATGGACACAGATCAGCGTGGTTTCGGCAGCCGATGTGCGCGCCGGCTATCTCGGCAGTATCGAACAATTCCACGGCCCGTCGAACAAGGAGCTTTCGATCGCGGCAGAAATTTCCCAATTGAAGGACAAATTCGCCGCCCTGTCTGATTCACCTTCGGATGGATTTCTTTTGCAGGCAACTTTGTCCCAAGCCGAGGATGTGGCAAACAAATTCAATGATTTCGGGGAACTTATCACCCAGCTGCGCAACGATGCGCAGGACGAAATGGTGCAAACGGTCGATCGTATTAACGCTATTTTGACGACGATCTCCGAATTGAACGGCAACATCAAGGGGGCCGCGAATGTTGGCGGCAGCACGGCGGCGCTCGAAGACAAACGCGATGAAGCGGTAAAGGAGCTCTCCAGCCTTATCGACGTCAATTTCTTCATGCGTGGCGATGGCGTCATGGTCATCCAGACCAAGACCGGCGTACAACTGGCGGATGAACGAACACGTGAAGTCTTTTTCGCACCCGAGCGCATTGGCCCGACCACGAGTTATCCGGATAGCGTCAGCGGCGTTTATGTCGGCGGTAACCCCATAGGAAACCCCAGCTCCGCCGATGTCACCGCGACGGGTGTCGGCGGCAAGCTCGGCGCCCTTATCGAATTACGCGATCAAACGCTCATTCAATATCAAACGCAGGTGGACGAACTTGCCCACAAACTCGCCTTGCGCATGGAAGCGCAAGGTTTGCGTCTGTTTACAGATGCCTCCGGCGGCGTGCCGCTTGATACTCCGCCCGATCCGGGCCCCCCGCCCGTATCTGTTACCTATGTGGGATTCGCCACCAAAATTCAGGTGAATGAAAGCATCCGCAACAATATCACCTTGCTACAGCAAGGGACCTATACATCGGATCAGGCAATCCCCTCTGCTTCCAATGAGGTTATCCGGCGCGTGATCCAGTATGGTTTCGGCGATGTGAATTACCAGCAGGCGGCAGGGACAACCGACCTGAATATCGCTCTGCCCGCCACGGACTTACAGCAATGGCTGGGCCTTTACTCGACAAACCGCGTTGTCGGCGGCATCAATCTTGCTGACTTCTCGCAAATATCAGACGGGGTTTCTGGAACATCCGACCTTCTGGAAGACCTTGATGAATTTTTCATCAACCCTGCAGACGACCAGTTCCGGATCACATTTTCAGATCCGCGCCTTGGCATTCCCGACATGACGATTACGGTCGATTTGAGCGATGCGCAGGCCGCCTTTCCGATCAACGGCACGACCATCAACAATGCATTGGATCAGGTAATCGCCCAAATCAACGACCAGATCGCAACTGCCGTGGGGGGCACGCCTGCCTTTGCGGGTTTTGATGCAACCGCCACACGCAATTCGTATGGCCAGCTGGTGATCGAAAGCCGTGCGAATACAACATACAGCGCCAGCGGTTTTGCAAACGCGATGGGGACGGATGCCTTCGGTGCGCTCGGCCTGCAGGAACGAACCTACGCGGTGGAAGACCCCTATTTCGATGTGCAGGTTGGCGCCGGAACGCCCGTGCGCATTACGCTGGAACCCGGCGACGATATCAATGACCTGATCGATAAGATGGAATACGACCCGATCTCCGGTTCGGGCGTGCCGGGTCTGCATGTGGACTTCGATGCCCTCACAGGGCGCCTGACCCTGCGCCCCGGCATGGATAATACCAATGGCGGACCGCGTTTTGGCGGCGATATCAAGATCGTGGCAGGGCCGACATTGACGGACGGCGCGGTAAACCCTGTTCTGGCGGCTTTGCCGCAAGGGGTCAGCATGGCAGGCGCGCTATTCGGCAGCTATGCGGTCAGCGGGGGCAATGTCACGGAAAGTTCACCTGTCACCAATGTCAATTACGGTTCGGAAACATTCCTGGGTTCTGGCGTGTTCGTGACCTTCCGGCGCGATTATCTGGGGCCCGCCGCCAATGTAAATTCAGGAATCCTTACCGGCAGCAATCTGGTCGATTTCGCCCAGAAAATGGTGAACGCGCACGGGCAGGACATCGTCATTAACGATGCCCGCAAAAGCGATGGCGAAACGCTAAAGGCACTGATGCAAGAGCGTGTCCTGAACGATATGGGCGTGAATATCGATGAGGAGATGGCGAATTTGATTGTGGTGCAGAACGCCTATGCCGCGGCCGCACGCGCAGTAACGGCGGCCAGCGAAATGTTCGACGAATTACTGGCGGCTTTCCGCTAGAAAGATAACAGGAGTTAGACGATGGTAAATATATCAACACTCGGACAGTCACTGGACCAGATTGCGCGCCTGAAAGCGCAGCAAAAGACAATGGGGGAACTGCAGGTACAAATCGCCAGCGGCAAGAAGACCCAAAAGCTTTCCGGTCTTGGCAACGATATCATTCGCACGGTCAGATCGCGCTCCGGCATCAACTCTCTTGAAACCTACAATTCGAATATCACAAATGCCGACCGCCGTATTAAAATGATGCTGACCTCCGTCGCGGAAATCAAGGCGCAGGCCCAGAACATATCCAGCGGTCTCAGTTCCGCCATTCAGGAAGGGGATTATCCCGATCTGGAATCGATGAAGGCCATGGCGGAAAACGTCTATAACTTCATTCTGGATGCCATGAACCAACAGGACGGCGAACGCTATCTTTTTGGCGGGGGCGATACATCGGCACTTCCGATCAACGATACAGGACTATACAATAGTTTCCTCGGCTCTTTCCTGCCGGATGAAAGCGATATTTCCAATCCGCCTCTCGCGGCGTCGGGAATCATCGGTAGCTGGGGTGATGGTACAATTACCACGGACGAATTCATCGCCTCCTATCACGCGACATCCGACACCGTGTTGGGTTTTTCCAACGCCCTGACAACAGACACAGCCGGCAAGACGACCGTGCGTGTGAATGACGGATCGGAATTCGACTACACCACCCTTGCGAACAAAACGCCGATGAAAGACATCATCATGGTACTTGGCGTATTAAAAAATATGCCGCCTGTCGAACACGCCCCGGGCGCCCTCAACGATCCTCTTGCGACCAATCTGGCCGAAGACACCGCGCCCTTCCCACCAAGAGAAAAACAGGAAAACTTTTTTAAGGTCCTCAACGATCTGGCGGCTACCTTAAACAAAGCCGTCCAGAATATGGACCAAACGACCTACAAACTTTCGCAGGTTCAGGCACAGATCGCGCTGGTGAAACAATCCAACACCGACCAGATCAACGCCTATACGGATATTGTCGCTGATTCGGAAAACGTGGACATCACGGAAGTCTCGGCGATGATCCTGCAAATGCAAACACAGTTGCAGGCCTCTTTTCAGGTGACGGCGCTCGTCTCGCAATTGACACTGGCCAATTTCCTTGGCCGCTAGGAATGATCAGGTCGCGCTTTGAATCGTGACCTGTCTACCGGAAATCACCGCGCTCAGGCCGTGAACGGAAAGCATTTCGTTTAGAACAACATTCCATGGTTTACCCCCCTGCCACGATACGGTTGTTCCGGCATCGATGGCGGGAGAGAAAGAAAAGCTGTAATCCGGCGGAACGACTTGCGTCAGTGCAAGCGCAAGCGGCAGGTCACGCCCAAACCCGACGGCTTCTGTATATTGGCTTTGCGTAGGGTTCGCTTGCTGCGGCAAGGTCGGCGCGGGACGCGGCATCAACGGCTGCGCCTGAATCACCGGCGGTTGTTGTGGTTGCTGCAAGGACGCGCCGTCCCCGCCCGGTAGGGGCGTGATGGAAGACACGCTATAATCGAAATGTTGCGGGGCCGGTTTGTGCGGCGGAAGAGATGGATTGCCATCAAACCGCGAAGTGATCGCGGCCCGTGCGATACGCCCGTGGCCGCTATCGCTGCCGGGCGTGACAACGGGGCGTAGATTACCGGTACCTTCTATCATCGCCTGATCGAGCGATACCGCGTTGTTCACCCCATGCGTTGCACCGCTTCCCTGCAATGGATAGGGATTGATGGAAAGTCCGCCATCTGCACTCGCTGGTTTTTGGGGCTGACTGGCAACCTCGCCGGGCATGGGGGATAGGGCCATGGCTTCCACATCCGGCGCGGGCACAATCGGCATCGGCATATCCGCAGGAGCGGATGGGAGTGTGGGCGCCTGTTGAACCTGCGCCTGCTGCTGTTGCGCAGGCGGCGGCGTAAATTGAAATCCTGCTTGCGCAGGCAAAGCCACGCCCATCAAAGCGGCGGCGGAAACAATGGTAAGACGCGCGAATGTCATGTCGGGACCTCTGTAGAAGCCATTCTTAATTGTCGGAATATATGAAAGACCATAATGCGATGAGCCGTAAATAACAAGCCCAACCTGTTTTGATCTGAAGCCGCCACGAGGAACTAACTTCAGGAAAAACGATCTTTGCCCTTAACCGTAATCGACCATTTTCTTGCGGTTGTAGGAAATCCATCCCGGGCGCTTTTGCCCCAGTAGCCACGCGCGGAAGGCCCGCAGAGCCGCATCGAAGGTTAGGCCGCGCTGTTCCATAAACCAGAATATGGCGGTCAGCGTCACCGCCACGAATAACGTGCTCCAGCGGGCATGGAACAGCAATACGATATAAGGGATCGCGAGGCGTGAATCGAACGGTCCGAAACGCACGGGGCGCATCGAATTGCGCCAGTGCCAGTTGGCCCGTTCTTCCTGGGTATCTTCTATATGACCCATTAGTCACCGCCTCCCGCGCCCGTGGAAGACGAGAGCACAATATAAGTCCGGCGGTCGATCAATCCGGCATCGAAGGCAACCCCCGCCGATTTCGCCATGCTCTGGCCGTTTAGCGGCAGCATGCGCTGAATCTCCGTCGGCCAATCCTTGAAATCCATGCCCAGCAATTTATCACGCACTTCGTCGGTAAAGCGCATCCATTCGCGCACGCCCATGCGCCCGCCGGTTGTTTTCGGCACCAATGTCTGCGTGACCACCATGCGCACGGTTTCCATCAAGGCATAGGCACGCTCGGACCGCTCGTTCGGCTCAAAACTCGCGACCATGCGCTGAATTGTGGCGGCGACCCCCGTCGTGTGTGTCGTGGTGAAAACCAAGTGGCCGGTTTGCGCGGCTTCGATCGCGGCGGAAATCGTTTCCTTATCGCGCGCCTCGCCGACCAGAATGATATTCGGTTTACGGCGCAGGGCATTGCGCACACCGCGCGCAAAATCCGGGAGGTGACGCGGAATTTCGGTCTGCGAGAGAAGAGAGCGGGGAGACTTGATCGTGTCATATACATACTCGATCGGCGCCTCATAACACACGACCTTGCCGCATCCACGCTTGCGCTCCATCAACATGCGGATGCCAGCGGCCAGCAATGTCGTTTTACCGGACCCTGTCGGCCCTGTCACAATAACCATCCCCTGACGCGGCGCCCAGCCCTTGATAATCTCCTCCTCGACATTGAGGTCGGTCATGGTTGGCGGTTCGTTGGGCAACACACGCATTGTAATCGACGCACTGTCGCGGCCACGCGACAAAATCGCCGTGACGTTCACGCGGAAACGAATGCGGGTATAACGGTCTGGACGGATTTCATAGGACAGATCGAGATCGTGGCCTGAGGCCAGACGCGCCCCCGCCTCTGGTCCGTAAATTTTTGTCAGAAAGACATTCATGTCGGCCGCATCGACAGGACGGAACGTCGCCGGATAAAGCGTGCCGTAAATTTCGTTGTAAACAGGACGGTCGGTCTGGATCGTAATATCGGACGAGTTTTTCTTCACGCACCACAAAAGGAACGTGTCGATAATATCATCCGTAAAGCGGCTCGGTTCATCCGGCCACGTTTGCGCGATATTGTCTTTTGCCTTGAGAAGGCTTACCGGTTTGCGGGCTGCCATCCTTGAGTTCCGGTTTGCAGTTTGGACGGATCCGTGATCGATATGGCGCGATCCCCGACCCGCATTTCATTACCGCCACCGGTTACGCCGCGATCAACCTGCAGAGCGTACGGAGGCGAGACCATGCCTTGCGCCAAAAGCGTTCTATATCGTACCATGCCGTTGTAATCCGACGCCAGTTTGTTCAAATCCGCCTGAAAAATTTCATCCGCCTGTTCGACTCCGGCTTTCCAGCCTTTTTCGACATAGCCGTTCCACAATTGCAGTTCGTGTTTGTCGGTCGGCAACAGGATATCCGGCGGCGGCGTGATATCGCCCCATTGACGTTCCAGATAGGCGCGCCATGTGCGCGCGGCGGAGACGATACGGGCATTGCGGCCGATATTATAGATGCGGTCCGATACGGCGGCAGATTGTCCGCCCTGATCGATCAGCATGGCATCGACGGCCTCACCGATCACCGGCGGTTCGATCAGAAGGCCCGATGGCGCCGGGATCAAGAGCTGACGAAAATCGAACACCTTGTCGAGGTAACGCGCCCGTGTTTCCATTTCCTGTCGGATAAAATAGGTGCGCCACGCAAGCCCGCCGCGCGCGCCATAGGACAATGCGGCCTCTTTCAGCGCATCGGCGCGAATATCGATCGGCATACCGGTCTGGCCTTCGACTTCGGCAGGTTTCTTTTGAATCTGTATGCTCTGGATTTGTTCGAGCGAAGGCGGCGGCGCAATCTCATCCGCGGCAAAAGCAATCGCCGGCATGAGGGCCAGCGCTGCAAAAGCGGTCAGGAAAAATGTCGCGCGGCGCATCATGGGATCAGCCCCCCACGCCCGTCACAGGCGCGTAATGGAGTTCGATCATCTGGCGCTCGGAATCGACCTTCACATCGGCGCGAACGCCAAGTTGCAATCCGACATCGCGCAAAATTTCGATGACCGGCTTGTTCTGGACATCGACATTGACGACGAGCGGGACCGGCGGACGATTGCCCAGCGCAAGGAAGTTATAGCTGGCGCGGTCTGCGAGTTTGCGCAGGATTTGTTCCGGCGGACCAACCCATGTGATGGTCATGGCACGCATCAATTCATCCGGCGCATTGGTGATAGGCTGGACCGCGACACCGGGTGCCTTTGTCTGTTCTATGGCCGCCAGCGTTTGCAGGGAATTGGATGCCTTGTCCGCGGCCTCGGCCAGCATCAGGGACACTTTATCGGGCGAGGCCACGACCTGAGGATTACGTTTTGGCAGGACTTCGCATCCCGCAACGCCGAATGCGGCAATGACGGCCAGTACCGCCCCGAATTTCCGGAAAGTGAAGATTGTCATCGTCATGAATGATTCGCGAATCGTTAAAAGTCCCATATACCTTAGCCCCTCCCTGCGAGAGGAACAAGATAAGGAATAGAGTAATCCCGTCTTAGAAAGCAAATTTAGCGTGTGGCCGTGTCGCGGATCAGGCCCTTGGATCTCATGGCCGTGATCACTTTATTGCGATAAGGGCCGCCGAATTCCGGCGTTCTGGAATGGTAATGGGCAATAGCGCGGGAAAGAGAGCCGGTTTCGTTCATATGCGTGCGCAAAATCCACGCCGAAACACCCATATTCGTGCAGGGGTCATCCTTGACCCAGCTATAGGCAGTGTCTTCGGAAACCCCCCATTTTTCGGCGAGCATCGGAATCCAGAGCGTATTGATCTGCATCGGGCCGAGGTCATAGGTACCGTTATTGTTCGGCCCCACCGCCTGCCCCGGCTTGCCGCCTTCGATTTGATAAATACCGACCATGACGGCAGGCGGAACCTGATACGTCTGGGCGGCGAGCATCAAACAGGCAGCGAGAATTTTGGTCATCGTTCGTCTATCTTGGCCGTCAAATGGTTAATATTTTGTATAGGGTCGGAAGAGGGGCTCATTTCCAAATTCTATCATTTTCCGTATTGAAAAAGAAGCCGGCGGGCGGGCGAAATGATCCTACTATGGTTTTTTGAAAAAGGACATGGGGTTGGCGGGTTTTGCCGGAGGCGCGGCTGGGGCCGCAGACTCCACCGGCGCGGACTGTTGTTCTTCGGCCGGCGCTTCTGCGGCCGGCTTCACACCTTTTCCGCCGCGTCCCGATGCGTTGCCCGCGGATGTGCCAAGCAAGACTTCAAGCATCGCAAGCTGCCTGTCAAATTGTTTCCAGACAGGGGTAAGGGACAATTCCCCGCGCGCGTCTTCTGGCAATGTCTTCAAACGCGCCGTTTCCGCGCGATGGGCAGCGGCGTAGATTTGTGCAAGGGATTGCAGCAAAACAAGCTCCGCCATTTTGGCATCGGCGCCCTCACCTTCAATCTGCGCAAGATTGCTGCGCAAGGTTTTGGCACGATCCGATAAGGCTGTTGCGACCTCCTGGATCAGCTTTGCCTCCTGCTGCCCGAACGGGAATTCCGCGATGGCGGCGATGGCGGGAACCAGCGCGTTCATTGCATACAGGTTTGCTTGCATTTCATCCATAAAGGGCGCGGTTCCGTCGATGGTTTGCAACCTTTGCGCATGCTGCGCGGCGGGCGCGAAATTATCGGTAAAGGCCAACACGGATTCCAGCGATTTGGCGATGCGGCGGGAATCTGTGTCGGAGGGCAGGCGTCCAGTTTCCTTATAGGAATCCGCCACGAGATCGGCGGCGAGGGCCGCAAGCGTCACACGGATAGCATCGGCATCGCCGTCTTCCGGTTTCAGATTCATTGCCTGTGAGAGAGAAATGCTGATCTTGACGGTTTCCGAGAGCAGAGCGGAAATCGTCTGCGCATCCTTCGCGCCTTCATCGGCACCATCCGAGCGTGCATTGACCGCGCGCATCAGCGGCGCGCCGAGTTTTTGTAAAAGCTGCAATATAAATTGTGATCGCGAATCCATGATGATGGCCGAAAAGAATAAACCCTACCTACCGTTACCCCATAAAAATTAAGGCATAGTTTACAGCGCCTCGCCGCCAAACCCAAGGAATAAATGGGCAAACGACAACCGCGAAAAGGTTAACGGGCTAAAACAGCGATTACGGCGTGCTGACTGCCGGAAGATCCGCCAGCAATTGCGGTATATCCTTCGGTTTTCCGCGGACGATTTTAACGGATCCATCCCTGCCGCGATAGACGCTCAAGGGCGTTACATTGAATTTATAGGCCTGCATGATCGCCATGTTTTTCTGAATGGCCTGTGTCGATACCTCGCTTTTCGCGGGCAGCGCAGTTTCATCACCGGCCAAATGGCGATAGAAAAGCTCTTCCGGATTGGGAGAGGCCAGAAGGAACGCCGCCTGTGCGAGGCTGCCCGCCTGAAACCCGACCGGCATAATGCGAACCTGTATCAGGCCCTTATCAAGGTAATCCGCCTTCATATCATTGAGCATCGCATGGCAATGCGGGCATTGCGGATCGACAAAGCTATAGATGACGGGCGCGCTTTCACTGCCCAGCGCAACCCAGTTGCTGCCCTCGACCGCAGCAAACAATTTTTCCGATGGGCTTTGCGATTTCATGGTTTCGGCGAGGGACTCGATCGGTTTCGGCTCGGTCGTCGTCGCCGCCGCACCTTCCGCGCCATCGGCCAGAAGGTCCAGAACCTCCCCGCCTTGCGCCTGAAGCGAGCGAACCTGTTCAATCGTGATCGGGCGGCCATCGGCCCCGAACATCAGGCCACTGACGAAGGCTTTTTTATCCGCCGTGACATAAAAATATTGCTCCTGCCCCTGATAGATTGCAATCCATCCATCAAGCCCATGCTCCTTGCCCAGATACCGAACCTGCGCCCCGCGTTCGACGAGCCCTTCCAGCGCCTCCGGCACGTCGGGGATCGCGGCCGCCCCCTTGGTTTGCGCATAGACGGGCGTCGATAGGATGATGAGAGTCATAAGCAGCGGCAGAAAACGTTTCATAAAGAATCCTTTGTTGGGCGGCGGCACGGTCCGCTTCTAATTTATAGTACGCCACACGGGCCGCAAAGATCAAAAACCATTGTTTTGACGTAAATAAGGCGGCGCTGGCGCTTTCTTTTTGCCACCCATGCCATATACTTTGTCATAGACATTTTCAAAGCGGAGCATTGCCATGGAATTTTACATCGGACTGGGCGTTCTCGCCCTTATCGCCATCGTGATCGTCACCTTGTATAACCGTTTGGTCGCCCTGCGCCAGAACCGCATGAATGCCTATTCCGATATTGATGTTCAACTCAAGCAGCGGTTTGATCTTGTACCGCAACTGGTCGAAACGGTGAAAGGCTATGCAGCACACGAAAAATCGGTCCTTGAAAATGTGACGGCAGCACGCGCCTCTGTGGCCAACGCACGCGGGGCCAATGACCGGCTGGCTGCCGAAGGCACATTGGGCGGCGCCCTGATGGGATTGTTTGCGGTTGCCGAAAATTATCCGCAATTAAAGGCCGACCAAAATTTCCAGCAATTGATGAGCGAGCTTTCCGATATTGAAAACAAGATCGCGGCGGCCCGCCGTTTCTTCAATAACGCGACCAGCGAGCTCAACACAGCCGTGCAGCAATTCCCGGCCAATCTGATTGCGGGCCTGTTCGGTTTTCGCACCGAGAACTTTTATGAAGACACCTCCGTCACCCGCGCCGAATTAGAGGCCGCGCCGGCCGTGAAATTCTAAAATGACAACGCCTGTCACCGGATTGCAGACCTCGATCTGGAACAACAATCTCCGCTCCCTGCTGGTGCTCGCGGCCTATCCGTTTATTCTCGGCGCGGTCGTCTGGCTCTGCGCATCGGCGTTCGGTTATTTCGCATTAAGCCATACAGCGCAGCAAGCGCCGGCCGCGGCATCGCTTCATTTCGGCGCGGGGATTGTGCAGCAATACTGGCCGATGATCCTGGGGGTTGTCGCCCTCTGGTTTGTGGTTGCCTACTTTTTTCAGGGCGCAATGATCCGCTCCCTCTCGCGCTCCCACCCCGTAACGCGGAAAGAAGAGCCGGAGCTTTACAACCTCCTTGAGAATCTTTGTATCGCGCAGGGCATGACCATGCCACGGCTCGAAATCATCGAAACCCATGCGCGCAATGCCTTTGCCAGCGGCATCGATAAAAACAGCTATTGCGTCACGGTCACGCGCGGACTGATGCAATCCCTGACCAAGGACGAACTGGAAGGCGTTCTGGCGCACGAGCTTGCCCACATCATCAACCGCGATGTCCGCCTTTTGATGGTCTGCGTGATTTTTACAGGCATGCTGGCGATCGCCGCGCAGCTTGTCTGGAGCAATATCCGCTATGGTCTTTATATCCCGAGCGGCGGCAACAATCGGGGCCGCGGCAACGGATTTTTGCTGCTGTTGATTATCGGCATGATTGTCGGGATCGGCTATCTCGCCTCCCTGCTCGCCCGCTTTTTCATCTCGCGCCGCCGTGAATATATGGCCGATGCCGGCGCCGTGCAGATGACACGCAATCCGGATGCGATGATGCGCGCTTTGCTGCGCATATCGGGCATGGCGGATGTGCCGAAGATGCCCGATGACGTTCGCGCCATGTGTTTCGAAAACCGCCACGCGTTTTTGGGGCTGTTCGCCACCCACCCGCCAATTGAATCCCGCGTGAAGGCAATATCCGATTATTCAGGCCTGCCCGTACCATCGGTACTTCCCAAACAGCGGGCGGACAGCACCGATGTTTTTGCACGCCCCCGCGAGCCGGGCCATCGCGACAATTGGATCACGCGTCAGAGATTTGCAGAACGCCGCAACAAAAACCCGTGGGGATAATTCAATCTTTGCGGAATTTTCGGGCCGTCCCCACAATCCGCCAGCTTTGGGCGTCGCGGCGGAGGACAAATCCGTTTGGATAGGGCTTGAGGGTAATTTTCATCACGGCCCCCTTGGCGTTGACGCGTTAACGGGAATGCGTCCGGCCGAGGCAAGGCTCGCGGTCATGGAAGGGGTTTGGACGGCGGCACGGCCAAAAGCGCCGCGTGCTTTCTTGTTCATTTTTTGCTCCCTGGTTCAACTGCTTATTTTTTTCTTAAGCTTGAGTTAACCATACCACGAATGTCGCATTTTAGCCATAAAAATCGGACAAGAATGCGCTTGGCGATCCCGATTTCCTTCTGGTCCGGTTTGGCTTTGAAATCGGGGCAAATCGCTTTATATACATGGATACAAACTTGTTCTAACCCCAAGGAGAAAACGAACAATGTCCTATGATCAATTCAACGCGCAGCAAACCGTGAGCCGCGGTTCAGCCGTTAGCTATGATGAGGGCCTGCGCGCCCACATGCAGCGCGTCTATAACCGCATGACGGCCGGTGTCCTTGTCACCGGTATCGTGTCGTGGTTTGTCGGTAACAGCCCGGCGCTCCTGTCGTTCTTCTTTTCCGGCCCCCAGAAATGGATCGTCATGCTGGCGCCACTTGCCGTCGTCATGTTCGGCTTCCGTCCTGACCGCATGAGCCCCGCGCAACTGCAACTGAGCTTCATTGTGCTCTCCGTTCTGTACGGAATCAGTTTCGGCACAATCTTCGCGGTCTTTACGGATGCGAGTATCGCGCAGGTGTTCTTTATGGCCACCGCCTTGTTTGCGGGTCTTAGCATCTTCGGCTATGTGACGAAGAAAAACCTGAGCGGTATGGGCACATTCCTTGTCATGGCCATGATCGGCCTTCTGGTCGTATCGCTCGGCACGGCGGGCGCGGCGGCTTTCGGTATGAATGTTTCGGGGCTTCAGCCTATCATCGCGGGTGCGGGCCTTCTGATTTTCTCCGGCCTCACCGCCTATGAAACACAACAGACCAAGGAAATGTATCATGCCTCGCACGGCGATGATGCCAATTCCCGCATGGCATGGGCCGCGGCGCTGAACCTGTATGTCAGCTTCATTGCCATCTTCCAATACCTGCTCCAGTTCATGGGGCAGCGCGAATAGATGGCAAAAACCGCTTCTGCGGCGCACAACCATAATCAATTATTGTGTTAAAACCCCGGACCTTATGGTTTCCGGGGTTTTAACCTTTTGGATATACATTTGTATTAAATTTGAAATACTTCGTGCGAAATAGAAAATAAAATCATAAGTTGTATAAATATTCGCCGTGAACAGGGGCCTAAAAATGGGGATAGATGGCAAACAACGCATAGTCATTATCGATGATACGAAATCACTGGCGGAAATGTACGTCCATTCCCTTTCCCTTCTGGGTTATGATACAGCGATGGCCCACTCCGGTCAGGAACTGCTCGACCATCTTTCAGGCGGGCCGCAGCCTGATCTCCTAGTCCTTGATATCAAGCTCCCCGATATAGACGGCATAGAATTGCTGGCCCGCCTGAAACAGGGCGGGTTCGATGCGCCCGTTATCGTAGTCACCGGCAACGGGTCCATCCATGTGGCAGTAGAGGCTATGCGGCAGGGC
>CBFGQF010000002.1:0-25306 GCA_965650865.1 uncultured Alphaproteobacteria bacterium
CCAGATCGCTCTGGGAGACCGGTGGGAGTGGTTGCCGCTCTGCGGACCGAAAGGGCGGAACATGCGCATGGCGTTTTCAAACATCGCCATATTCTGCTTGTTGATTTCTTCCAGGTTTGGAACCGGGAACATGCCTTCGATGGATTTGTTGATCTGGTTGCGCAATTCTTCCTGGTTCTTGGCGAAGGTTTGCAACGTGTGTTCCAGATAGTTCGGGACCAGCGGGCTGATATTATCGCCATAGAATCCGATCAGTTGTTTCAGGAAACCAACGGGCAGAAGGTTCTGGCCGCCTGCAGATTCCTGATCGACGATGATTTGAGTTAGAACCTGACGGGTCAGGTCTTCGCCGGACTTTGCGTCATAAACGACAAAATCATGGCCTTCTTTGACCATTTCGCACAAATCTTCGAGCGTGACATATGAGCTGCGGCCTGTGTCGTAGAGGCGGCGGTTAGCATACTTTTTGATGACCGTAGGTTCATCTTGTTTTTTCTTGGTAGTAGCCATAAGGCTTCCTCCTTAAATGATGCTGCGAGAAGATTAACTATTATTATGCACAAAAAAATATTGCAAGGCAAAAAGATTAATTTTTCAAATTTTCATCTGCCTTTTGTGCGTATCCTATTCTATAATTTCTTTCATGATGCGATCAGGTCCGAAACCTTTGCCTTTCCAGCTTGGAATGGCCTCCCTGGCGTCCGCGGGACTGGCTGGCGGGGCGGTTTTTGATGCGCAAACGCTGCAGGATTTTTTTCGCGGGATTCAGAAATATCAGGCCTATGATTACAAACGCCCCGATGCCGTGCTGAAGAATGTATGGGGCAGGGGGCAGGCGGGATTATACCGCGTGCCGGGACTGAAATCCGCCTATGATGTCCCTGTCGTTCTGGTGCCATCCATGATCAACAAATCCGATATTCTTGACCTGCTGCCGGATAAATCCTTGCTGCGCTGGCTGTCCGCCCATGGGTTTGACACTTATTTATATGACTGGGGCACGCCTGTGGAGGATGGCGGGCAGGGAAGTTTCGATGCTGCGTTGGCAGACCGGCTTATCCCTGCGCTTGAATCGTTGGGAAAGCCATGCATCCTGCTTGGTTACTGCATGGGCGGGCTTTTTACGGCGGCCGTTTCCGCCCTGCGGCCCGATCTTGTGAAGGCACAAATCCTTCTGGCCACACCATGGAATTTCCACGACCAGAAAGGCTATCTTAAAAACCGCCTGAGCATCATGAGCCCGATGGCGATGTCATACATGCAGCAATACAGCCGTCTGCCCGAAAGCTGGATGCAGGCTGTCTTTGCCTCGCTGGACCCTGAAGGCAGCATCCGCAAGTTTTCGTCTTTCGCACGTCAAGAGGATGAAGGGAAAGAGCGTCTGTTCGTCGCCGTTGAAGACTGGCTCAACGAAGGGGTGGATTTGCCGAGCGGTATCGCCAAGACCAGCCTCGGGAATTGGTATGAAAGGAATGAACCTTACGCCGGCGAATGGGTGGTTCAGGGACAAAATATCGACGCGGGCCGGATTGCGGCGCCAACCTTCGTTATTGCTGCGAAAGGGGACCGTATCGTGCCGCCCGATTCCGCCTTGGGATTTGCCGATAAAAATCCGGCGGCGCGCACGCTGGTATGTGAAACAGGCCATGTGGGGCTTCTTGCCGGAAGCCGGGCTGAAGGAATGGTGTGGAAGCCCATTGCCGATTGGTGCGCCGCGCAGCAGAAATCTTAACTTTTTATCGGTTGGCATCTTGAAATGGGGGGCGCACCGCCTTAATGTCGCTTTCAGAAATTCACCCCTTTTCCAAGGATGCCCCCATGACCGATCCTATTGTTATCGTCGCCGCAAAAAGAACCGCCATTGGTTCGTTCGGCGGCGCGTTTTCGAATGTTCCAGCCCACGACCTTGGCGCCACTGTCATCAAGACGGTTCTGGCCGATGCGAAGGTGGATGCTGCGGAAGTGGACGAGGTAATCATGGGGCAGGTTCTGACCGCCATTCAGGGACAAAACCCGGCCCGCCGCGCTGCAATCCTTGCAGGATTGCCCAAAGAAAAAACGGCCATGACCATTAATCAGGTTTGCGGGTCCGGCCTTCGCGCCGTCGCTCTGGGTCTGCAATCGATTGCGAATGGCGATAGCGATATCGTTGTTGCAGGCGGTCAGGAGAATATGACGCTTTCACCGCACGCGGTCCAGCTCCGCTCCGGCGTTAAAATGGGCCCCGGCACACTGGCCGATACTATGATCATCGATGGCTTGTGGGATGCATTCAACGATTATCACATGGGCATCACGGCCGAAAATATTGCCGAAAAATTCGCGATTTCGCGTGAGGCCCAAGATGAGTTTGCGGCGGGCTCACAGCAAAAGGCCGAGGCCGCCATCAAGGCCGGCAAATTCAAAGATGAAATCATTCCTGTGTCCGTAAAGGTCAAAAAGGAAGAGGTTGCCATCGACAAGGATGAATTTCCGCGGGAAGGCGTCACCGCCGATGCG
This sequence comes from uncultured Alphaproteobacteria bacterium, assembly GCA_965650865.1. GTDB lineage: Bacteria > Pseudomonadota > Alphaproteobacteria > Micavibrionales > Micavibrionaceae > Micavibrio_A. Next base: position 2,500 of record CBFGQF010000002.1, read on the forward strand.
CTGGGCAAGCTCCGCCCCGCGTTCAAGGGCGATGGCTCGGTCACGGCGGGCAATGCGTCCGGATTGAATGATGGCGCGGCCGCGGTTGTGTTGATGCGCGAAAGTGAGGCCCGCAAGCGTGGTCTTACGCCATTTGCACGCATCGCATCATGGGCAACGGCAGGTGTTGATCCAGCCATCATGGGTACGGGACCTATACCGGCCTCGCAAAAGGCACTCAAGAAAGCCGGATGGGATGTGGCGGACCTCGACCTCGTTGAATCCAACGAAGCGTTCGCCGCGCAGGCCTGCTGTGTTTTGAAAGAGCTGAAGCTTGATCCCGCCAAGGTCAACGTCAATGGCGGCGCTATTTCGCTGGGCCATCCGATCGGCGCATCGGGATGCCGTGTCCTTGTGACGTTGCTGCATGAAATGGCGCGCCGGAAAGCGCACAAAGGCCTTGTCACGCTGTGCATCGGCGGCGGGATGGGGATTGCGATGTGTGTGGAGCGTGATGCGTCCGCCGACTGGAAAACACTTTAATTCAGGAAATTTATAATGACACAAGTTGCAATCGTCACAGGCGGAACCCGCGGCATAGGCCTTGAAATCACCAAGGGATTGATGGAGGCGGGGTATCAGGTGGCGGCCATTTATCATGGCAATGATGACGCCGCCAGGGCCTGTGAACAACAGACCAATGCGCGGGCTTTTAAATTCGATGTGTCCGATTTCAATGCTTGTCAGGATGGCGTTGCAAAAATCGAGGCGGAGATGGGGCCGGTGGGCGTTTTGGTCAACAATGCCGGTATTACCCGCGATGGTATGATGCACAAAATGTCGGCGGACCTGTGGCATGAAGTCATGGAAACCAACCTGACATCCTGTTTCAATATGAGCCGGGCCGTCATCAATGGCATGCGCGAACGCGGGTTTGGCCGCATTATTAATATCAGCTCGATTAACGGGCAAAAGGGGCAATTCGGCCAGACCAATTATTCCGCGGCCAAGGCGGGCATGCTGGGCTTTACCAAGGCGCTGGCGCTTGAATCCGCCGCCAAAGGGATTACGGTCAATGCCATATGCCCCGGCTATATCGCAACCGATATGACATCGTCCATGAAACAGGATGTTCTGGATTCCATCATCCGCCAGATTCCGGTGGCCCGCATGGGGACGCCGAAGGAAATCGCCGATATCGTGGCATTTTTGGCGTCTGATAAGGCCGGGTTCATCAACGGGTCAACCATTACCGCCAATGGCGGTCAATATATGGTGTAGTTTCGTTAACTTTCCCGTTGTACAATCGGGTGCATGGGCCACAACACCCCCGTTTTTGACCGCCATTTTTATGGGCAAGGGCAGATCATCCTGCGTGAAGGGGATGAAGGCGGCACCGCGTACCTGATTCAATCCGGTGAGGTTCTGGTCTTTGCCGAGAAGGATGGGGAGGAAGTCGAACTGGCCCGTCTATATACCGGCGATATCGTCGGGGAAATGGCGCTGATTTCCGATGGCGAGCGGACCGCGAATGTAAAAGCCGCCAAGGACACTACCCTGATTACCATCAGCCGCCAGCAATTCGAAGACAAATTGCGCGAGAGCGACCCCACGATTCGCGCGATGATCCATATGCTGGCGCGGCGCATGATCAATGCCAACAACACGGTTCTGGATCGTAAGGCCGACACCCAGGATTTGAAGCGGACGGCGCAGGCCATTTACGATAATATTCATGAAGAACTCCCTGCGGCGCAGAAGCTTGCCTTCCATAACAAGGTCGCACCGCACCTGAAATGGTTCATCGAGGCGATTGAAGGTTTCGAAGACCGTTACAATGATCCTGCCGCTTGATTTTCGGCAAAAACGCACCCGAACTCTTTAAGTTTCAGCTTGTTAGGTCTATATAGAAGGGGCATTCGCCTTTTCTCACCGACTGGAGACCTGATTTTCATGAAACGTATATTCCTGATCGCCCTTGGCATTTTTGTTTTTCTTGTCGCGGCCTTGCTTGTGGGGCCGTCTTTCGTCGACTGGAACAAATATAAGCCTCAGATTATAGAGCAGGCAAAGACGGCGGCGGGATACGATGTAAAGATCGATGGTGATCTGTCGCTGGCCCTGATCCCTGCACCGCGACTGAAGATCGAAGGGTTAAGCGTTCTTGCCCCGCGTGGAAACGAGCCGGTCCTTTTGAACATGAAGCAGGCGGAGGTCAGCGTGAACCTGTTGCCCCTTATTGGCGGGGATATCGTGGTCGATACCGTGCGTTTCGTTAGTCCTGATATACGGCTGGAAGTCTTGCCGGACGGGACGAACTCATGGATGTCCGACAAGCTGTTGCAGGATCAAAACAGTGTCAGCGCGCCAGATGGTACACAGCCCGCGAAACCGGATTCCGATACGAAACAGATCGCTCTGGACGGCCTTGAAATTGTCGATGGGCGCATCCAATATGTGAACCGTCAGACGGGTCAATCCCGCTCTGCCGAAGACATTGACATGGGGATGAAGGCGGGTAGCCTGACCGGCCCCTTCACCATTGACGGGTCGTTGAAATACGGGGGGCAGGTTATCTCCGTGAAAGGTGATATCGACCAGTTCAAAGGCGAAAAGAAAGAAGCCCCAGTTGATTTGACCATTGCCCTGCCCGAAGGAAAGGCCAGTGCCGAATTCAAGGGCGTGGTGGCAACCGCCGCGCCAATGGAGCTTCAGGGGCAAATGGATATACGTGCCGACAACCTGGGCAGTGTCGTCGCCCTCGCCACGGGCGGCGAAGCGTCTCCTGCGCTTGCTAAAAAAATGACTTTCAGCGGTCTTGTAACCGCCAATGAGACCTCCCTGATGTCCAAGGATCTGGCCGTCGAATTCGGCGATACCAAGGGTGAGGGCAGCCTCCAGATTATGAACCTGAAGGCGCAAAACCCGGTTCAGGTGCTGGCCGACCTCGCTTTTGAAGGGACAATTAATCTCGATACACTGGGGGGTAAAGGCGCCCCTCAGCAGAAAAGCGTGGAGGAGCGGGTTGCGAAGGGCGAATCCCTTGCCGCGGGCCCATCCTTTATACCGGAGACTCTCTCCCTGCCCATGCCGATTGACGCCGATATCCGTTTGAGCGCGGAAGGCGTGCAGACGGGCGGCAAGGTGATCAAAGGTGTTTCCGCGCAGATCATAAAAAAGGGGGCCGGTTTTGAAGCCGCATTCAAGGCATTGGAACTGCCCGGTAAGACAAGTGCCGACGCGAAGGTGTCCGGCCGCTTTGCGACCTCCTCCAAATCCGGGGAGAAGGGGATCACCTATGCGGATCCCACTGTGACCTTTACGGCGGCGGGAACTTCAGAGCAGTTGCCGACTTTGCTGCGCGCCCTTGCGCCGGCCCAGGAAAAGAATGCTGCGCTGGAAATCTGGAAGACAGCACAATTCGATCTGGCCGGAACCATTACGCCGCGCACCATTGCTGCGCGAAATAGCACAGTTAAGCTCGATGATAGCACCTTTGGACTCGCAGCATCCTATACCCCTGCGGGGGCGGGCGGACGCCCCGACGTGTCGATCGACCTGACATCCGACACCGTCAACATCGACCAGATACAATCCCGCCTGAGCGGCCAGAAGAAGCAGGCTGTGCAGCAGACGGCGGGTGAAACTGTTGATATGAAGAAGGCGCTGGAGCCTGTTCGCGCGGTCAATATCCCTATGAACATCAGTTTTGATTTGAGCGCACAAAAGGCAATCTACAATGCGCAAGAAATTACCGGTGTGCGCATCAAGGGGAATGCGGCAGGTAGCAGCATCCGGTTTGACAATGCCTCTGCCCAAAATTTCATGGGGGCAACGGCAAGCCTGCAAGGGGCCGTCGGCAATCTGTCCGATCTTTCGGGCATTGATCTCAAATTCTACGGCAAGACCGGGGATGTCAAAAAATTGATGCAGTCATTGAACGTTGATAGCAGCAAAGTGCCGCAGCAAATAGGATCTGCCGAGGCAAATATCACGGCCAAAGGGCAGGCCGACAATCTAGCCTTTGACGCATCCGTTTCCGCGCTGGGCGGTGAGGCGGGGGCGAGCGGCACGATGACCGGCCTTTTGGACAAGCCTGCCTTCAGCAATCTGACCTTTGAGGCGAGCCATCCGAATTTCGTCAAGGCGGTCCAGATCGTCAATCCGGCCTTCCAGGGCGGCGATGGTCTACAACGGCCCTTCAGCATTCAGGCCAAGGCGACCAAGGACGGCGATGTCTACGACCTTCCGGATTTCAAGGCCAATCTGGGGCCAACGGCCGTTTCAGGCAATCTGAAGGTCGGCACCGGCCAGCGGATGTCCATTTCCGGCGCCATCAATGCGGGCACGGTTCCGCTTGATAGTCTTTTGGGCGCCAAATCCGCACAAGGTGGCGGCGGTGCAGGGGGAGGCGTTTCGTCCGGGGGTGAAAAATGGTCGCGTGAGCCTATCGACACGCCGTGGATGCAGACAACCGACATCGACCTGACTTTGAAAGCCAAGGCGATCACCTATGGCGGCTGGAACTTTACCGAGCCGCACACCAGAATTACCCTGAAAGGCGGAACGTTGACGGTTGATAATCTGGAGGCCGGCTTGTTCGGCGGGAACGCAACACTGAATGCCAAAGTGCAGGATCCGGCCGATGCCAAGCAGCCGCTCAGCCTTGCGATCCAGTCCAAGATGGCCAACGTGGCGCTAGAGCCGCTCGCTTATGCCATGAGCGGGTCAAACCGCCTGAAGGCCAGCGGGGATGTGAACCTTGATCTGGATGTCCAGGGAACCGGCCTGAGCCCCCATGCACTTGTTAGCGCGCTCAAAGGAAACGCGAACCTGAACGGCACGGATGTCATTCTGAAAGGCTTTGATATGGCGCAACTGGCGCTGGCCTTTGTCGATACCGGTAAGCCGCTGGACCGTCTGAACAGCATCGTCGGCGGTGCAGTGAGCGGCGGTGAGACTCGTTTCGATACGGTCAAAGGGGCCTATGATATTCAGTCGGGGATCGTGAATATCACCTCCATGGCCATGGATGGGCCAGCAGCCACCGTGGCCTCAACCGGCAATGTGAATCTGCCGGCCTGGACTATCGACACCAATCATAAGGTCACATTGAAACAAGCCAAGGACACGGCAGATGGTACCTTCAATGTCGCGATCAAGGGCTCGCTTTCGAACCCCGGCAACACTTTCGGACGCGGCCTGTTCAACGACATCATCACACGCCGCGCACAGCAGAAAGTCATGGAAAAGCTGCCCGATGTTCTGGGGGATGACCTGGGCGGAAAATTACAGGATCTTGGTATCTTGCCTAAGAAGCAAGCGCCGGTCGCGCCTGTGCCCGCGCCAGCGCCTACTGCACCTGCGCCATCTACGCCCGATGCGGTGGCCCCTGTGACGCCAGACGCACCGAATGCTGCGCCGGCGGAAAGCGCACCAGCGCCTGCACCGGCACCTCAGCCAACCCCGGAAGAGGAGGCCCAAAAGGCAGTGGAAGGGCTTTTGAAGGGCCTTATGGAGTAGTGCGGGATTTGAGGAAATCGAGGACGTAAAGCCGAAGGGCGCTGGACAGATTGGTCCCGCGCCCTTCGTCTATGGAGGTTACCAAAGCGGTTATGCTGCGTCCCTCGGTCCGTGCTATATCCTGCAGCAATTCCCAAAAGGCAGGTTCCAATGACACGCTGGTCATATGCCCTGCGATACGGACGGAATATTTGCGGACCTTATCGGAGGGCGCGGCCAAAATTATGCCCTTGGCTTGATCATGTCTTCGGGGCGGACCCATTCATCGAACTGTTCGGAGGTGAGCAGGCCGAGCGCAATGCCCGCCTCTTTAAGCGATGTGCCCTCCGCGTGCGCCTTTTTGGCGATTTTGGCGGCGTTGTCATAACCGATATACGGGTTCAGGGATGTTACCAGCATCAAGGAATTTTCCATGAGGTATTTGATGCGGGGCAGGTTCGGCTCCACGCCGACCAGGCAATTGTCGGTAAAGCTTCGTGCCGCATCGGCCAGCAGGCGGATCGATTGCAGCACATTATAGATAATGACCGGTTTATAGACGTTCAGTTCGAAATGGCCCTGACTGTCCGCCACAGTGATCGCGACATGGTTGCCCATCACCTGCGCGCAAACCATGGTCATGGCTTCGCACTGGGTCGGGTTGACTTTACCGGGCATAATAGACGACCCCGGCTCGTTTTCAGGGAGCATGATTTCACCAATGCCCGACCGTGGGCCAGAGGCGAGCAGGCGGATATCGTTCGCGATCTTCATAAACGATACCGCGAGCACATTGAGCATGCCGGATAGTTCAACAAGCGCGTCATGAGTGGCAAGGGCCTCGAACTTGTTCTCGGCCGTTACAAAATCGATGCCTGTAATTTGGGAGACCTCTTTGGCAAAACGCTCAGGGAAGCCGACCTTGCAGTTAATGCCCGTGCCGACCGCCGTGCCGCCCTGCGCCAGTTGTAAGACGCTCGGCAACGCGCGCTTGATGCGTTCGATCCCATACTGGATTTGTGCAGCATAGCCGGAGAATTCCTGCCCCAGCGTGAGCGGCGTGGCATCCTGAAGATGCGTGCGGCCATTCTTTACGATGTCTTTGAATTCTTTGGATTTTGCATCCATTGCTGCGTGAATCCGTTCAAGGGATGGCAGCAAATCATGCACAACCTGTTCCGCCGCAGCGATATGCATGGCGGTGGGGAAGGAGTCATTGGACGACTGGCCCATATTCACGTGATCATTCGGGTGAACGGGGGATTTACCACCGCGCTTGCCGCCGAGAAGTTCGTTGGCGCGGCTCGCGATCACCTCATTCGCATTCATATTTGTCTGTGTGCCGGAGCCGGTTTGCCAGACGGCGAGCGGGAATTGATCGGCCAATGTGCCGTCGATCACTTCATCGGCGGCCTGCAAAATCGCCTGCGCCAGTTTTGCATCAAGAACGCCGAGCGCAAGGTTGGCCGCGGCAGAGGCTTTCTTTTGAATACCGAAGGCGCGGACCAGCGGGGCCGGCATTTTTTCCGTTCCTATATCGAAGTTTTGCAAGGATCGCTGCGTTTGCGCGGCCCAGTAAGCATCGGCGGGAACTTCGATTTCCCCAAAGGAATCGGTCTCGATCCGGACTTCGTTCGGGGCGGTATGGGTGGCTGGTTTCATCGGTCTTTCCTATTTGGTTTTGAGTAAATTTACATGACCCATCTTGCGTCCCTCGCGCGCTTCCTCTTTTCCATAGAGATGCACGCAGGCGCCGGGCGTCTTATAATAGTCAGGGAGTTTCAGGATGTCATCCCCGATCAGGTTCACCATTTCGACATCGGTGTGCTGAATCGGTTTGGCCAGCGGCAGGCCACAGACCGCCCTGACATGCTGTTCGAATTGCGATACGGTGCAGGCATCCATGGTCCAGTGGCCGGAGTTGTGAGTGCGTGGTGCAATCTCGTTCGCGAGGATCTCTCCGCTTTTCGAAACGAACAGTTCCAGAGCCAGTACCCCGATCAGGTTGACCCGTTGCGAAAGTCGCACGGCCATATCGATCATTTTTTCTTTTACTTCGTCCGGAATAGGGGCGGGCGAGACGGTTTTAGACAGGATATGATTTTTATGTTCATTGACGACCGGCGGGAAGGCCTCTATGCTTCCAAATACGTCCCGCGCGACGATGACCGAGGCTTCATAAGCGAAATCAATTATTCCTTCTATAATGGCCTCATTGGTCTGTAATTTTGGCCAATTTTCAACGCTATCGCTTCCAAGTTTATGTTTTAATTGCCCTTTTCCATCATAACCGAAACGTGCCGTCTTTACGATGCATTCTGACACTTCCCATCGGCGCAAAACAGCGTCAATGTCTTCCGCACTGTGTGCAGGGGCCCAGGGCGCTGTCGGAATGCCAATAGCATTCAAAAATTGCTTTTCTTTCAAACGGTTCTGCGAAACGCGCAATAGATTTGCATCCGGATAGACGGGTTTGATGGCCGTTAAAAACTCAACAGTTTCAATAGGGATATTCTCAAATTCATAAGAAATGACATCAACAGATTGCGCAAACGCCTTTAAAGCATTCTGGTCTTCATAATCCGCGCGTGTGAAACGGTCGGTGACGAGCGAAGCGGGGCAGTTTCCTTCTGGACAGTAGATATGTGTTTTAATCCCCAGCCGTGCGGCCGCCAATGCCGACATTCGGCCCAATTGGCCGCCACCGAGAATGCCCAAGATTTTGGATTCTGCTTTCATATCCGATAATTAACCATATTGTTTCACGTGAAAAATGAGGAAGATGGCGATGTTTCCGCCATATTACAAGACATGTGTGGAAAAGCAATCCACATATCCACAGGTGCAATGCGCCTATTTTAGCGCCCTGAACGTTTCAAAATCACGATGGTTTGCTTTGTGGATTTTTAGGAGGATAACCAAAGAACAAAAGGCCGCTCTTCAGCGGCCTGAATTATGCCGTGCGAGGGGGTAGCTATTAATGTGGGGTTTCTGTCACCTGATCGGTTTGTTTTTGCCGGAAATCTTCCAGCCGCGCCGATATTGCGTCATCCGAGGTTGCCAGAATGGAGGCCGCAAGAATGGCGGCGTTCTTGGCGCCGGCTTCGCCGATTGCCAACGTGGCCACCGGCACGCCGCCCGGCATTTGTACGATTGATAGCAAAGAATCCATTCCTTTCAATGCCTTAGTCTTTACGGGCACGCCTAGGACGGGCAGGGTTGTCAGGCTTGCCACCATGCCCGGAAGATGTGCCGCGCCACCCGCGCCTGCGATAATGACCTTCAGGCCGCGTTCTTTTGCAGAAGTGGCGTAATCAAACATGCGTCGTGGCGTGCGGTGCGCTGACACTATTTTGACTTCGTGTGGAATTTGCAGTTCATGCAGTAACTCATGGGAAATACTCATGGTTTCCCAGTCAGACTGCGATCCCATGATGATTCCAACTAAGGGTCTTGGGTCGCTGTGCGTCATTTTGAACCTCTTTTGGGGGCGTTGGCGGGTCAGGCAATAATGTCGGGAAGGATGTTGCTTTTGATCTTCTGGATTTGATCTTTCAACATCAGTTTCTTTTTCTTCAATCTCTGGATTTGCAAAAGATCGATAGGAGCCGTCGACATCAATTTGTTGATGACATCGTCCAGATCACGGTGCTCGGCTTCCAGTTCCACAAGCTTTTCTTGCAGGTCGCTAATATCTTCCATCGATGAATCAAAGGCTAAGGGTTTGATTGTAAGGAAAATAGTGTATCAGAAAATTTTTATTTTTGTAAGAAAAAGAACGTCTTGCATGCAAAATTCCTTTTGCAACCTTTCGCGGATGCGTTAAAACAGGTTAAATATTCGAACGCACAAGGTAAAATCAATGACCAAAAAAATAGGCATTTTGACGAGCGGCGGTGATTGTGCCGGGCTCAACGCGGTAATCCGTGCGGCAGTCCATAAGGCGGACCTGCTGGGATGGGAAGTATACGGCATCCTCGACGGTACGGCAGGGCTTTTAGAGAAGGAACCGCAATTCCGAGTTTTGAAACCCGCGGACATGGACAACAATATTCTGCGCATGGGCGGCACGATCCTGGGCACAACGAACAAGGGCAATCCGTTCGCCTTTCCCATGCCCGATGGCAGCGTGAAGGACCGCAGCGGCGAAATTATCGACAACTTCAAGAAACTGGGCCTTGAGGCCGTGATCGGCATCGGCGGCGACGGGTCTTTTGCCATTCTGCGCCGCCTCGCGCAACAGGGCGGGATCAGCATGGTCGGCATTCCCAAAACGATTGACAACGACCTTGGCAAGACCGAGCGTTCCGTTGGCTTTGACACCGCCGTCATGGTGGCGACAGAGGCGCTGGACCGCCTGCAACCCACGGCGGCCAGCCATGACCGCGTGATGATCCTGGAGGTTATGGGCCGCGATGCTGGCCATATCGCCCTGTCTGCGGGAATCGCCGGCGGTGCAGATGTGATCCTTATCCCGGAAATACCCTATACGATTGAAAATATTGCCAAAAAGATCCAGCGCGTGAAGGATTCAGGCCGTAATTTCGGGCTCGTTATCGTGTCAGAAGCGGTCAAAACCCCGAATGGTGAAAAGTTTGAAATCACCTATCACAACGGTGAAAAGCGCTATGGCGGGATCGGCAATTATCTGGCCGCCAAGATTTCCGAAACAACCGGATTCGAAAGCCGGGTAACGGTTCTGGGCCACGTTCAACGCGGCGCGCCACCGACCTATGGCGACCGCTTGCTCGGCTCTGCCCTTGGCGTGCGTGCCGTCGATCTGATCGCCGAGGGGCGTTTTGACCGTATGGTTGCCTGGCGCAACCGTTCCGTGGTCGATGTGCCGATCGAAGAGGCGATCGCCGCCTATCAAGCCATCGACAAGGACGAACCGCTGGTTCATACTGCCCGTGGGCTTGGAATCTCACTCGGGGATCAGTAATCGATGGATTATATCCGGCAATCACTGGCGGAAGATGAAGTTCTGGTGCATGTGGCACAGTTTCACTGGTTCTATACCGTGTCGGCTATATTGAACATCATCTTCGGCGTCGTGTTTGCCGGTGTGATCATCGCCGTTGCCATCAAGATCGAGCCGATGATTTTCAGCGATGCAAATTATCAGGGGCTGGGCTTGCTCGAACGGGTCAGGGAGCTTCATCCGGGGGTCAAAATCCTGGCCTTTTTCGTTTTTGTCCTTGGAATGTTCCGTTATGCCCAGATGATGATTGTGAAGGCAACCACGGAAATTGCCATCACCAACCGCCGTCTTGTCTACAAACGCGGCCTTGTTGCCCGCTATGTCGGAGAGATCAATATAGACCGGATCGAAGGGGTGAACGTCCTTCAGGGAATTCTGGGCCGTATTTTCAATTATGGGCGTATTATGGTGCGCGGGATGGGTATTGGTGAAATCGTCCTTCCATCCATTGCGGAACCGTTGAAATTCAGGCGCGCGATTGAAAAGGCGAGGAGCATTTGAACCGAAAATGAAGCAGGCCTTGGGTCAATCGCCGTCCAACCGCTCCCTCGCTCTCGCTGGCGTTGTTCTTCAGAATGACGAGCATGTCATCGCACAGTCCGTGATTCATGATGCTATTTTCTGGAAAAGCGTGGTGGTGATAGTCCTCGGGATGCTGGTCCTCCCGACCTTTGCAACGACGCTTGGCGTCTTCCTTATGTTCGTTGGGGTCATCATGCTGGTCATCGCCTATATGACCCGCCGTTTCCTGATTGTCATCGCGACCGATAAGCGGATCATCATACGTAGCGGTATATTATATGCCGACATGATCGAAATGCGGTATACGCAGGTGGAGAGTGTCGAGATCGGCATAACCCCAATCGGCCAGATCTTCGGATATGGCAGCGTGATCCTGACCGGAACCGGAAACCGTCGCATTATTGTGCCATTTATTGCCAATGCGCTCGATTTCAAAGCCAAAGTCAACGAAATCCTCGTCAATAAATAGACATGGCCAGATCATTTGGCCTGAAAATGAACCTCTTCAAACAGGAAGATTAAGGACATGACAAACGATTCTCCTTTCAAAAACGGCAAGTGGGACAAGACGAATCTGGTTAGCCGTTATGTGACCGAAGGTCCCAAAAGCGCGCCGCACCGCTCCTATTATTATGCCATGGGCATGACGGAAGAAGAAATCCATCAGCCGCTCGTCGGCGTTGCCACCTGCTGGAACGAGGCCGCCCCTTGTAACATTGCGCTATCGCGTCAGGCGCAGGCCGTGAAGACGGGCGTCAAAGAAGGCAAGGGCACACCGCGGGAGTTCACAACCATTACGGTGACCGATGGTATCGCCATGGGCCATGAAGGGATGCGGTCGAGCCTGCCAAGCCGCGATGCGATTGCCGATACGGTTGAACTCACCATGCGCGGCCATTGCTATGATGCACTGGTGGGCCTAGCCGGATGCGATAAATCCTTGCCGGGGATGATGATGGCGATGATCCGCCTCAACGTGCCATCGGTCTTTATGTATGGCGGCTCTATCCTGCCCGGAAAATTCCGCGGCAAAGATGTCACCGTTATCGATGTGTTCGAAGGGGTCGGCAAACACGCGACGGGTGAATTCTCTGACGCGGATTTGCACGAAATGGAGTGTCATGCCTGCCCATCCGCCGGTGCCTGCGGCGGCCAGTTTACGGCCAACACGATGGCCTGTGTCAGCGAAGCCATCGGCCTCGCCTTGCCCGGGTCTGCCGGCGCACCTGCACCGTATACGAGCCGGGACGAATACGCAGCCGCATCCGGCAGGGCTGTGATGGAATTGCTGAAATCCGGCATCCGTCCGCGCGACATCGTGACCCGTAAAAGCCTCGAAAATGCGGCGATGATTGTATCTGCCACCGGCGGGTCCACCAACGCCGCGCTTCATCTGCCCGCGATGGCGCATGAGGCGGGGATCGATTTTGACCTGTTCGATGTGTGCGAGATTTTCAAAAGGACCCCCTATATTGCCGATCTGAAACCGGGCGGCAAATATGTCGCCAAGGATATGTTTGAAATCGGCGGTGTGTCGGTCGTGATCAAGGAATTGATGAAGGGCGGATACCTGCACGGCGATTGCATCACCGTGACCGGCAAAACGCTGGAGGAAAATGTTCGCAATGTTGAATTTCCAACGGGTCAGGATGTGGTTCGCCCAATTGACCGGCCCATTACCGTCACAGGCGGCGTTGTCGGACTTAAAGGCAATCTCGCGCCCGACGGCGCAATTGTGAAGATTGCCGGGATGACGGATCTCATATTCGAAGGGCCTGCGCGATGTTTTGACTCCGAGCAGGAGTGCCTGGACGCGGTTTTGGCGCGTCAGTACAAGGAAGGCGATGTTCTGGTGATCCGCTACGAAGGGCCAAAGGGTGGACCGGGCATGCGCGAAATGCTCTCCACAACCGCCGCGCTTTACGGTCAGGGGATGGGCGGTAAGGTCGCCCTTATTACCGATGGGCGTTTTTCTGGCGGTACGCGCGGGTTTTGCATCGGCCATGTGGGACCGGAGGCTGCGGTCGGCGGGCCGATCGGCCTATTGAAGGACGGGGATATTATCCGCATTGATGCGGCGCAAGGCACGCTCGATGTCAACCTGTCCGATGCCGAACTGGCAGAGCGGCGCAAAGCATGGAAGCCGAAGGAAACCATGTACGGGTCCGGCGCTATCTGGAAATTCGCGCAAGGGGTTGGACCGGCGCGTTATGGTGCCGTGACCCATCCCGGTGGCAAGGGCGAAAAACATATCTTTGCCGATTTATAAGACGCAGAGAAAAGGCACACTCCTCCAGCTTTTTTATTATGTTTATGCAATTGAAGTGGAACCAAACCGCTTTATATTTCTTTAACCAATAGGGGGCACACTGAAGGTTAGAGAATTCGAAGGCGATTCTGCCATGACAAAACGGGTCAAAACACGTCTGAAGCAATCGATCCTTGCGGCCATGATGGTGGCCGCGGGCAGTTTTGCGTCGATGATGGGGATCAGTGCCGTGTCATCGCAGGCGCACAGTCTGGCCGCCAGCGCCATCGATCACAAGATTTTCTATGACGATGCCAGAATTGACGCATTTTACGAAAGCCGCGATATGCGTCCCGTCTGGGTGCGGGGCGCGGGTGATTTCCAGCCGCGTTTGCACGGTGTTCTAAAAATCCTGGAAGATTCATGGACCCATGGTTTGAACCCCGATGTCTATCATGTGACGGAAATCCGTGAAAGGCTCGCAAGCCGCGATACGATAAGTGATGTGGATATCGATATGCTGATGACCGACGGCGTGGTCCGTTATGTCCGCGATCTGACCGGCATGCGGAACAAGAGCTATGTCCGCCCCGATCAGGCGGTTTATTGGCGCCAGCCGATGGAGCAGGAAGCGATTTATGAGACTGTGGTCCATGCCGCAGACCCGGCGCAGGCGTTGCGCAAGCTGGAGCCCACGGGCAACCTTTACAACGCCCTGCGCCGTGAGTTGATCCGTCTTGCTGCGCAGCCGGAGGACCAATTCCAGGCGGTTAAAATTTCAAAACCCATCAAGCCCGGCAAGGCGGACGCCGCGATCCCCGTGATCCGCGCGCGATTCGGCGTGGAGGGGGGCGGGCTGGATTATGATGATGAACTCGCCTCAAAGATCATGACATTTCAACGCGAGCATGGATTGCAGGATGACGGCGTTATCCGCGCCGATGTGGTTGAACGCCTGAACCAGAGCCCGCGCGAACGCATGGTGCAAATTATCGCGAATATGGAGCGTCTGCGCTGGCTTGATCAAGATCGTCCCCAACGATATGTCCTCGTCAATATTCCGTCCGCGACGTTGTGGGCCGTTAATGACGGCAAGGCGGAGCTTGAGATGCCCGTGATTATTGGCAAGGAAGCGCGCCCGACCTATAGTTTCAAAACCATGATTACGGGTGTTCGCCTGAATCCCAACTGGACCGTACCGCCGACCATCAAGAAACAAGATTTCCTACCGATGCTTCAGCAGGATCCATATGCCCTTGCAAAACGGGGAATCGATTTGCGTTATAACGGCAAGAGTTTTGATCCCGGTAAGGTTGACTGGCATGCCGAGGGGGCGAAATATCTGCATAAAATCCGTATGGTGCAGGCGCCGGGCGATGACAATCCGCTTGGCAAAGTGCGTGTCATCATGGAAAATCCCTATAATATATACTTGCACGATACCAATAAACGCGAGGTGTTCGATAAAAACGAACGCGCGTTAAGTTCTGGCTGCATTCGCGTTGCGGAGCCCGAGAAACTTGCAGGCTTCATCTTGCGTCACAATCAGGACATGAACGACGAAAAATTATCAAAGATGATTTCGTCGGGCCGCATGCGCGATGTGAATGTCGACGAATCAATTCCCGTTTACATCACCTATCAGACCATCTGGCTCGATACCGATGGCCGCTTGATTTACGGTCGCGATGTTTACGGGCAGGATAAAAAAATGGCCGAAATTCTGGAGAAGTCCAAAGCCATCCACATCCCAAGTGCTTCTAAAAATTCACAAATTTCCCTGTAATTTGAAACGGTTGCGGCATTAACCTTGATGGGGTATTCTATTCCTGTCGAAAACGTCCTTTGACACAGGTCCTCAATTTGCTACAAACCATGTCTTCGAAGAAAGTTCCTTAGCGTTCTTTTTTCGCCCACAACTAAATAGAGGTTACATGACCACCCACAGTAAAGGCCACCCGGCCGAAAATGTGAGCCGTCGCAAATTTCTAGGATTGGGTGCCGTTGCCGCCGTCAGTACGCTTGCCGCAACGTCTATTATCCACCCGGCATCCGCAGCGATCTTTTCCCGGAATTCCTATTCCGAAAACGGCTCACGGAAAATTACTTTCCGCAATTCCCACACAGGCGAAACTTTTTCCGGCGTGTATCGCGTCGGTGACAAATATCTTCCCGATGCTTTTGAACGGATCAATGTCGTTCTGCGCGATTTCCGTACAGATGAATTGTTCCCGATCGACCCGCGCGTGATCGATATCATCTATGCGGTCCATCAACAAACACAGCATGACGAACCGTACGAGATTTTGTCCGGTTACCGTTGTCCGAAAACCAACAAAATGCTTCGCGGCGCCAGCGGCGGCGTGGCCAAAAACTCCCTGCACATGACGGGACAGGCCGTTGACCTGCGTTTGCCGGGATTTTCCACGGCGCGTATCCGCGACCTCGCCAAATCGCTCCGTGCGGGCGGCGTGGGTTACTACTCCAAGAGTAACTTCGTGCATATGGATTCCGGCGACGTTCGTCACTGGTAGTTTTACGCAAAACAGAATATAAAAAGCCTGAAACAGTGTTTTCGGGCTTTTTGTTTTGGAGTATGCGGCATGATAATTGTGGCCCTTGGCGCCAACCTCAACAGCGATCATGGAACGCCAGTGCAGACGTTGAAGGCGGCGGTGCGGGCGATTGCCGCGCGCGGCATCCATGTGGTTGCGGCATCCAATATCTGGAAAACCGCGCCGGTGCCTTATAACCCCGATCACCCATGGTATCATAACGGGGTCATAGCGGTTCAGACAACGCTTGGTCCGCATGATCTGTTGCGTGCGTTGCTCATGATCGAACAGGAATTTGGCCGCGTCCGGACCGTGCGGAATGCGCCTCGTGTTCTGGACCTTGACCTTATTGCCTATAATCGGGAAATCGTCATGGATGGACCTGAATTGATTTGCCCGCATCCGCGGATGCAGGAACGCGCGTTTGTTCTTATGCCGCTTTCGGATATTGCCGATGACTGGATTCATCCCCAAAGCAGCACAAAACTGGATGAATTGATTGCGGCCATTCCTGCGGATCAGCAGGCTGAAAGCACGAAGGAGAGGTTGTCATGAACAAACTTATCCACAGCAATGAACCGGTCATTATGGGCATTGTGAATGTAACTCCCGACAGTTTTTCGGGGGATGGGTTCGGGGCGAATATCGATGCGGCCATTGAACACGGCCTCAGGCTTCACCGCGAAGGCGCGGCCATTCTTGACATTGGCGGAGAGTCGACCAACCCGCAATCAACCCCTATTGAACCGGAAGAGGAGATCAGACGGGTCATTCCGGTCATTGAGGGATTAAAGGATTGCGGCGCGGTGTTGTCCATCGATACCCGCCACACCAAGACGATGGAGGCCTCATTGGCGGCGGGGGCGACCTTTATCAACGATGTGAACGCCCTGCAAGACGGCGGGGCGTTGTCGGTTGCCGCTTCGTCCGGCGCGGGCGTGTGCTTGATGCATATGCAGGGAACGCCCCAGACGATGCAGATGAACCCGCACTATGACGATGTTGTTGCCGAAGTTTTCGAATTTCTGGAAAACCGGATAGAGGCATGCGTCAATGCAGGCGTAGATAATGAATTGATCGCTGTGGACCCCGGAATAGGGTTCGGCAAAACGCTGGATCACAATGTTATACTTATGAAAAATATCGATAAATTTCTGGCGCTTGGCGTGCCTGTCTTGCTCGGTGCGTCTCGTAAGAGGTTCATTGAGGCAATTGTGCCTGCAACCCCCGTTGATAAAAGATTGCCGGGATCCGTTGCTGCCGTGCTCGCCGCCTATCAGAAAGATGTGCGCCTGTTTCGCGTTCATGACGTTGCGGAAACGGTTCAGGCGCTAGAAGTTTTTAAACGGATCGCTTAAACCATTGGCTCGACGGAGCGAAGCGACGGATGACGACGATGGAATTAAACTAAGCGAACTTTTGCATCTTCCATGGGAAGGTTGCGGCTTGTTCATCGCTGTCCGGATGGAAGCAATGGAGGGCGCAGTTCGCGATGCCGGTCATCGGTTGACCATACAGGCCGCCGATGGCTCGGAAAATCCCGCCATGGCAGACGAACATGATCGGTGCCGTTTTTTCATACGCATTTACATGGCGCGTTATCGTATCTTTGACGCGGTTATAGAATGCCTGGTGCGTTTCGCCGTTCGGCGGATCAACCGCATCGCGGATCGGCTGGCGCGTGATTTCCCACGATACGCCTTCCCAATCACCGAAATTCTGCTCGGCAATCTCGCGGTCTTCGACCATCGGCAGGCCAAGACCTTCATTGATGATTTCCGCCGTGATCCGTGCGCGTTGCAAATGGCTATGGACAATCAGGGTTGGCTTGATCTCCAGCGCGGCGACGATTTTGGCGGCGGCCTGCGCTTGCTCCAGCCCTTTCGGCGTGAGGGGAACATCGACATGGCCACTGGCGAACTGCGCGACATTGGCTTCGCTTTCACCGTGGCGGATCACATAAAAGGGAATGGCTGGTAACATCCGCCCTGTTTAGAGTTTTTCACCTAGCCAGTAAAGTTTTTTCCCGCGATAGTGTCACCCATGGAGCATTGGACCGATTCCGGATTTGTGTTGAGCGTCCGCCCGCATGGAGAGGGCGGGGCGGTTGTGTCATTGCTGACCGAAAACCATGGCCGGCATGCAGGCTATATTTACGGCGCAGGATCGAAGCGCGGGATGTTACAGCCGGGCATCCGCACCACCGTGGAATGGAAGGCGCGGTCGTCCGATCAACTGGGTAATATTACGCTGGAACAGGAAACGGGTCTTCCGGCCGGAATTCTCGAAGACCCGCTCAAGCTTTCAGCGTTGTTATCGGCCGCCTCCATTTGTGATCAGGCTTTGCCGGAGCGGGAAGGGCATCCGGGGCTTTATTATGGATTTAAAACCTTAATCGAGATGATGGACAACGAAGTCTGGGGCGCGGCCTATGTCTATTGGGAGATCGCACTGCTCAAAGAACTTGGCTTTGGCATGGATTTGACGAAATGTGCAGGCGGCGGCGATGCCGGTACTCTCGCCTATGTTTCCCCGAAATCGGGCAGGGCGGTGAGCTATGCCGCGGCCCAGCCTTATAAAGACAAGCTATTGGAATTGCCTGCGTTTTTAAAACCGAATGGAGGCCCGGCGGACGCCGAGGAAATCCTCAAAGGCCTGAAAATGACCGGATATTTCCTAGAGCATTGGGCTTTTGCACAGCATACCAAGGGCGTTCCGGATGCGCGCTTGCGTTTTGAAACCCGCTATGCGAAAAATGCCGCGCACGTAAAAGAGTAGCAGAATGGCCAAGAAACCCACGAAATCCGCGATAGAACCCAAAGTGATCGACGAGGGGATCAACAAGATCCTCTCCGAGCGTTATTTGTCATATGCTCTTTCCACCATCATGTCCCGTTCGCTGCCCGATGTGCGCGACGGGATGAAGCCGGTGCACCGCCGCGTTCTGTTCGCGATGTACCAATTGCAATTGAACCCCACGACCCCGCCGAAAAAATCGGCCCGCGTTGTCGGGGATGTCATCGGTAAATACCACCCGCACGGCGATAGCTCCGTCTATGACGCGATGGTCCGCCTAGCGCAGGACTTCTCTGTCCGCTATCCGTTGGTCGATGGTCAGGGCAATTTCGGGAACATTGACGGCGATAATGCCGCCGCGATGCGTTACACCGAAGCGCGTATGACGGCGGTGGCGCAGCTTCTCCTCGAAGGGATTGACGAAAACGCGGTTGATTTCCGTCCAACCTATGACGGGTCTGAAAACGAGCCGATCGTCCTGCCCGGGGGCTTCCCGAATTTGCTGGCCAACGGATCTTCCGGTATCGCGGTGGGTATGGCGACCAACATCCCGCCGTTTAACGTCGCGGAGCTTTGCGAGGCCATGCTCGCCATGCTTGAGGGCGAGGTCACCGACAAGGACATGGCGCGGTATGTGCCGGGGCCGGATTTCCCGACCGGCGGCGTTCTGGTTGAATCCAAAGAAGCGATCATTGAATCCTATCGCACGGGTAAGGGCTCATACCGACTACGCGCGCGCTGGGAGAAAGAAGAACTCAAGGGCGGCGGATACCAGATCGTCATCACGGAAATTCCATATCAGGTCCAGAAATCGAAACTGGTCGAACGGATTGCCGAACTGATCAACAACAAGAAAATTCCGCTGCTCGACGATGTACGCGACGAAAGCGCGGAGGATATCCGCCTTGTCATCGTGCCGAAGAGCCGCAATGTCGAGGCCGAACTTCTGATGGAGATGCTGTTCCGCAATTCCGATCTGGAAGTGAAATTCGGCCTGAACATGAATGTGCTCGACAACGGCCTCGTGCCCCGCGTTATGGGCCTGAAGGAAGTTTTGAAATGCTGGCTGGATCACCAGCGCGAAGTTTTGATTCGCCGTTCGAACCATCGCCTTGATAAAGTTCTGCATCGCCTCGAAGTGCTCGAAGGCTATCTCATCGTTTACCTGAACATCGATGAGGTTATCAAAATCATCCGCAATTCGGATGAACCGAAACCGGCGTTGATCAAGAAATTCAAACTGACGGAGATTCAGGCGGAAGCCGTTTTGAATATTCGTCTGCGCTCCCTCGCCAAACTTGAAGAGATCGAGATCAAGCGCGAGCATGACAAGTTGAGCAAGGAAAAAGAAGAACTCGAAAAGCTGCTGAAATCCGAAGCGCGTCAATGGACGGCGATCAAGAAACAAGTCGGGCGTATTAATGAGCTATTCGGCAAGGCGACACCGCTGGGCAAACGCCGCACGTTGGTCGGTAAGGCCGTTGTGCCGGTCGCCATTGAAAATATCGAAGAGGCGATGATCGAAAAAGAACCGATCACCGTTATTCTGTCTGCCAAAGGCTGGATCCGCGCGATGAAGGGGCACGGCCTTGAAACGAAGGATCTGAAATACAAAGACGGCGACAAAGAAGGTTTCATTGTCGAGGCAATGACAACCGACAAGATTATTCTCTTTGGCACCAACGGCGTATTCTATACCATCGGCGGCGATAAATTGCCCCCGGGCCGCGGTTTTGGCGAACCGGTGCGTTTAATGGTCGATCTTCCGAACGATGCCGATGTTGTCGAAATGGCGGTTTACAACGCCGATGCGCGTCTGGTTGTGGCGTCTGATGACGGGCGCGGCTTTATCGTCAAAATGGCGGATGTTTTAGCGCAGACGAAAAAGGGCAAGCAGGTCCTGAATGTCGGCGGCAAGGACGAAGCCAAGCTTTTCCGCTTTATCAACGAAGGCGATGACCATATCGCTATCTCGGGTGGTGGAAAATTCCTTGTCTTCGCTCTTGCGGACCTTCCGGAAATGTCACGCGGCAAGGGCGTGATGCTCCAGAAATACAAAGGCGGCGGCAAACTGACCGATATCAAGACCTTTAACTGGAAAGAAGGCCTGACATACAAATATGGCAGTGGCCAAACCTATGTGAAGGATATCAATCCGTGGGTCGGGAACCGCGCCGATGTCGGAAAATTGCCGCCGAACGGTTTCCCGAGCAGCAAGAAGTTTTCGTGATCAAATTAAAACGGAGCCGATTGGCTCCGTTTTCTTTTTAAGGAAACTCCACCGCGCCTTTGGTGCGTTGATATTGTGGATTGCGACGCTCCTGTTCAGCCTTTTTCACGGCCTCTGTGCTCCGGTTCGCGCCGACCTGAACGGTCAGTTCTTCACGCAAAAGGATGATCGAAATGCGGCGGTTGCGTGCATCTTTGGGATTGTCGGCGATCAAATGGTCGCGATCCGATTTTCCGACGACGTTGTTCAAACGCTTTTCCGGCAGGCCGTTTCTGATCAAAACCTGACGGCTTGCGTTGGCCCGGTCGGTCGAAAGTTCCCAGTTGGTATAGGTGCCGCCCTTGGAATAGGGGACGCCGTCCGTGTGGCCACGCACCGACACTTCGTTCGGCATCTTGCGGATGACTTCGGCCACCTTGCCCATCAGCTTGGCCGTTTTTTCATACATCTGTGCGGAGCCGGAAGGGAACATCGGCTCCCCGTCCTGATCGACGATCTGGATGCGAAGCCCTTCGGGCGTCATGTCGATCATCAAATTCTTGCTGAGTTCGTTTAATTCGGGATTAGAGGCGATCTCTTGTTTGATGGCGCTTTCGGCCTTTTTGAAATTCTCGTTCTCGCGGCGGCGGGCTTCCTCAAGGAATTTATCGTCCGATATCTGATCTTCGGCGCGTAAGGTCGGGCTTGAATCTTCCGCCGGTGTTGTCACCGGCTGCACCTCTGTCACCATCGCGCCGTCCTTGGAGATGGAGAGGCCGCCAAGCATGCCGCCCGCGCCACTTTGCATCGTCGTCGTGATCTTTGGCACGGGATCGAAATAATCGGCGAGGCCAGCCTTTTGTTCCTTTGTCGTGACGTTGAGCAGCCAGAGGAGGAGAAAGAACGCCATCATCGCGGTCACAAAGTCGGCATACGCCACTTTCCATGCGCCGCCATGGTGGCCGCCGCCGCTTTTTTTGATCTTCTTGACGATGATCGGTTGTTTTTCGTCCTTGCTGCCGCCGGATGCCATGCGTCATCCCCCTTTATGCCGAGGGACTAGGCAAAGAGTTCAGTTTTTCTTCCAGTTCCTGGAAGGAGGGCTGAACATTATGGGGGAGCATCTTGCGCCCGAATTCGACGGCGACCTGTGGCGCGCAACCATTCAGGAAGGCGATGGTCGATACCTTTATTACGCGGTAATACATGACTTCGGATTGGGCATAGCTGGACATCGCGCCAGCAATCGGGCCGATAAAGGTGTAGCCGAGCCAAACGCCGAGGAACGTCCCCACCAGCGCGCCCCCGATCATCTTGCCGAGAATTTCGGGCGGTTCGGAAATGGAAGCCATCGTTTTGATAACGCCGAGAACGGCGGCCACGATACCAAGGGCCGGAATACCATCCGCCATTGTTTGCATGGCGTGGCCGGGGTGTCCTTCGTGCTGGGCGATGGTTTCGATTTCTTCATCCATCAGCGCCTCGATCGTGATCGGGTTTTCGTTCCCCAATGAGATGATGCGCAAGTAGTCGCAGAAGAAGACAATGGCATGGTGGTTATGGTGGAAGGACGGGAATTGTTTGAACAATTCGGATTCGTGCGAGTTTTCGATATGTTGTTCGAGCGCGAGCCAGCCTTTGGTCCGCGCCAGTTTGAATATCGTGTACAGCATCGAAAGCTGTTCGATGTAATCGTCCTTGCTGTAGGCACCGTTGGCTTTTTTAACAGCCTTGAAATATTGAAGCGTGTGTTTGATGGCGTCCGGCGTGTTGGTGACAATAAAAGCCGCCACCGCGCAGCCGAAAATGATCATCATTTCGCCGGGCATGGCGGGCAGAATGGCATGGGTGATAAGGTTGATGCCTTTTTCCACCCCGGCCACAACCATCAGGCCGCCGAACGTACAAACAAAAACGAGGGCCAGTCCCGCAAATTTCATGAAACGTGGATCCTTAAAAGGGCAAACAGATTAGAGGTATAGAATACAAGGAAGTGGTAAACAGAGGGTTACTGT
>CBFGQF010000003.1:0-23686 GCA_965650865.1 uncultured Alphaproteobacteria bacterium
AACCAGATTCTAAAGCACTTTTGGTGCTATCAAAAAAGTTTACGACTTTTCCACCCAGTCCTGTGACCGTGTTCCATAAGCCATATCCTTTTTGGGTCATCCTTGCCATCTTCTTCTCCTCTACCGCTCAAATATTCACTTAACATATAGCGGTTGTTTATTAACTTACCCCTAAGATACCAAAAATAAAACGGCGATCTCAAATCGGGTCTAATAATCATGTAAAATCAATCGGTTAAATCGTTTCAGGGTTTTTGCCCGTTCTTGGAAACCGATTCCACCTGTTCCCCAACCCTAGCAAACTCGCCGTTCGCGGCGCAAATTTGGGCCAAGTATGAAATATCATATCATAAATTCCATAAAAAATCCCGCAAATTGCGGGATTTTGGCGGAATTCTGCGGGTTTTAAGGCGCGGCGAAACCGCTGGTTCTGAATCCCCGCTGTGCAAAGGCGCTTTGCGCCTGCCGCGGGGATGACAGGAGAGGTGGGGTATAGGCGGTGATACGGGATGAGGAAGAGATCCTTCGCTGCGCTCAGGATGACATGGGAAGATGATCATCTGAGATTCTGATCATCCGATCATCCGTTAATGGAAGAAGTGGCGCATACCGGTAAACACCATGGCGAGGCCGCGTTCATCGGCCGCCGCGATGACATCGGCGTCTTTCACGGACCCGCCCGGTTGAATGATGGCCGTTGCGCCCGCATCCGCCGCCGCCAGAAGGCCGTCAGGAAAGGGGAAAAAGGCATCGGAGGCCACAGCCATCGGTGCGCCGTTTGCGGGCTTTAGCCGGAATTCTTCCATGCGCAGCGCAGCAATGCGGGATGAGTCCCGGCGGTTCATTTGCCCCGCGCCAATACCAACCGTGCGCATGCCGGCGGCATAAACGATGGCGTTGGATTTCACATGTTTGCCGACCTTGAAGGCGAAGAGCATGTCTTTGAGTTCTTCGTCCGTCGGTTGGCGTTTCGTCACAACCTTCAGCATGTCTTTCGTCACCACGCCGTTATCGGCGTTCTGGACCAGCAGGCCGCCCGCAATGGGTTTGACCATCAGGCGCGGGGCCGAGACATCGGGAAGGGCACCCGTGCGCAGGACGCGCAGGTTTTTCTTCGTGGAAAGGATTTCGAGTGCGTCGGCATCGATTTCCGGCGCGATGATGACTTCGGAAAAAATCTCGATGATCTTCGCCGCCGTTTTGGCATCCAAAGTGCGGTTCAGCGCGATGATGCCGCCAAAGGCGGAGACGGGATCGCAAGCCAATGCTTTTTCATACGCATCGAACATGTTTGCGCCGATGGCAACGCCGCACGGGTTTGCGTGTTTGATGATGGCGCCCGCCGGTTCATCGAATTCCGCAACGAGTTCATAGGCCGCGTCGGTATCGTTGAGGTTGTTGTAAGAGAGTTCTTTGCCTTGCAGCACTTCCGCGCTGGCAGCCCCCGGGCGGATTTCATTGGTGGCATAGAGGGCCGCGTTTTGATGCGGGTTTTCACCGTAACGCAAAGATTGTTTCATCGTGCCCGCGAAGGATATCTGGCGCGGGAATTCGGACATGTCTTGCGATGCGAACCACATGGAGATGGCAGAGTCATACGCCGCCGTGTGCGCATAGGCGCGGGCCGCGAGTTTCTTGCGAAGGTCGAATGTCGTTGCGCCGTTGTTGGCGTTCAGTTCTTCCGTCACCGCCGCGTAGTCGGCGGCGTCCGTCACAATGGCAACATACGCGTGGTTCTTGGCGGCCGAGCGCACCATGGCGGGCCCGCCAATATCGATGTTTTCAATGCAGGTGTCATAGTCCGCGCCGGAGGCGACGGTTTTGACGAACGGATAGAGATTGACAACGACGAGGTCGATATCACCGATATCGTGCGCGTCTTGCGCGGCCTTGTGATCCGCATTGTCGCGCACAGAGAGAATGCCGCCATGGACCTTTGGGTGCAGGGTTTTGACGCGGCCATCCATCATTTCCGGAAATCCCGTATGTTCGGAGACTTCCTTGACCGCGAGGCCCGCGTCCTTGATCGCCTTATAGGTGCCGCCGGTGGAGAGCAATTCCACGCCATGCGCGCTTAGCGCCTTTGCAAATTCCACGAGACCGGTTTTATCCGAAACGGAGAGCAGGGCGCGTTTGATTTTGACAAGGGATTGGGCGGACATAGAGGGCTCGATTCTGGCTGCGTGGGTCATCCGCCCCTTATAACGCCCGAAATCCGTATTCGCAAGATTGGATGATTTAAACCGTTTTGGTCGCCTGATATGGAATGGTGGCAGGGGCGGCGGCCGTGGCCGTTGCCGCCGGAACCGTGATCGGCGGGCAGTTCGGCTTTACATAGATGCCGCGCGAACCATCAAGCGGTTTAAAGGCGTCCGTGATGCCGAGCACCGTTTCCGCGCCGCCCAGAACAAGGAACCCGTCATCGGGCAGCAGGGCCGCCATATTTTGCAGGACCTTTGCCTTGGTTTCACGGTCGAAATAGATGAGCACGTTACGGCAGAAGATAATGTCGAATTTACCGAGTGCGGACATTGAATCGAGCAGGTTGAAGTATTTGAACTGGACCATCGATTTGATGTCGTTTTTCAGGCACCAGCGTTCCGCACGTTGTTCGAAATATTTCATCAGCATTTGAATGGGCAGGCCGCGCTGAACTTCGAATTGCGTGTATTCGGCCTTTTTCGCTTGTTCAATAACGGCGGTGTCAATGTCTGTGGCGGTGATATCAAAAGTCCAGCCCGGCGCCTTGGCCGCATTTTCGCGGATCAGCATGGACAGGGAGTAGGGTTCCTGTCCTGTCGAACTGGCGGCGCACCAGATGCGCGCCCGTTTATTGGCCCCGCGTGTTTTCACAAGATGGGGGATGATGATATCGCGGAACTGGTCGAAGGGCTTGGAGTCGCGGAAGAAGGATGTTTCATTGGTTGTCATCGCCTCTACCACATCCTTGATCAGATCTGCGGAGGGCATACCGCGCATGGCAACCGTCATGGATTCCAGATTGGGGTAGTTCCATTTGCGGGCAACGGGCGTCAAGCGAGAGTCGAGCAGATAGGATTTATCCTGCGTCAGCGCGAGGCCGGATTTTTCCATGAGAAGGTCTTTATAAAAGTCGAAATCCGCTAACCGCATATAATCCTATACTTTCCCGAATGCCTGTCTAACAAAGCCGCCAATATCCTGCAAGGGCAGTACGGCCGTACATATTCCGTTTGTCGCCACCGCGCCCGGCATGCCCCAGACAACGGATGTTTCCTGATCCTGTGCCACCACGCGTCCGCCCTTTTCGGCCAGCATCTTCATGCTGGGCAGCCCGTCAGAGCCCATTCCCGTGAGAATGACGCCGAGAATTTTCGGCCCCCATATTTCAATGGCGGAGCGCACCATCGGGTCGACCGAGGGGCGGCAGAAATTTTCAGGCGGGCCGTCATTGAGGACGATTTCAATTCGCCCATTCTGCCGCGCGAAGGTCATATGCCGGCCACCGGGGGCGACATAAAGTTTATTATTTTCCACCGGCATGCCTGTTTCGCCTTCAAATGCCTGCACACCTGTTTGCTGGGTAATATGCTGGGCCAGAATTTTGGTGAAGGTCGGCGGCATGTGCTGGGTCAGGATGATAGGCACGCCCAGATCCTTGAAAGAGCTGACAACCTTGAACAAAGCCTGCGGCCCCCCGGTGGAAGAACCGATCGCCAAAAGATTGGGGCGGAAGATTTCACCGGGCAGGGGTCTTTTCAGGGTGAAGTCTGTTTTGCTTTTAAGGGCCCCGTGCTGGCCGCCGGTGAAGGCCGTGGCCCCTGCAACGGGGCGCGACGTGGCGGTGGGGGCGATGCTGCCCGCCGGACGGTGCGTGCGGCGCCCAAGCGATTTTACAACGCGCAAGAGATCCGTCTTGAACTGTTCCGCCGAGTTGATTTCAACGCCGTTGGAGGGTTTGGCCAGACATTCGGTCGCGCCGAGTTCAAAGGCCTTCATCGTGATTTCCCCGTTGCGGACCGTAAGGGTCGAACACATGATAACCCGCACGCCGGGGGATGCGGCGATGATTTTGGGTAGTGCCGTGATACCATCCATCACAGGCATTTCCACATCGAGGATCACAATATCCGGGTGATATTTTTCGACGGAAAAAATCCCCATTTCGCCATTCGAAACAGAAGCGACAACCGAAACTTCGGGATCGGCCTGAAGAATGCGTGAGATAAACCCGCGCACAACGGCAGAATCATCGACCAGCATGACCTGAATCTGGCTGGACGGGGAAGCGGTGCCGGAAGCGCCCCCGGCAGGCGTATTAATCGTCATCATAAACCGGGGTTACTTGGGTTGGACCAGGCCGATCTGGGCGAATTTCGATTCAATGATCTCGCCATCGAAGGGCTTCATAATATATTCATCGGCGCCTGCGGCCATCGCGCGCTGAATGTGCGCCATATCGTTTTCAGTGGTGCAGAAAACAACCTTCGGTGCCGTTCCCCCCGGCATCTGGCGCAATTTTTCGAGGAATTCAATCCCGCTCATCACCGGCATGTTCCAGTCGAGCAGAACGGCATCCGGCATGCCCTGTTCACAGGCTTCGTATGCTTTCTGGCCGTCTTCGGCCTCTTCGCACGTGTACCCCAGGTCTTCGACGATCCGCCGGGCCACTTTCCGCACGACGCGGCTGTCATCGACAACAAGGCATGTAGGCATTGTACTTATTCCCCTTTTACTCTTTCAATTCTATTGCGTAATTCCTTCCAGAAGTCTCGGCACATCGAGAACGACCAGAAGGCTGTTTTGCAGGCGGTAGATTCCGAGCGACACATTCCGCCATTGCGGATCCAGCGTCGCAGGGTTTGATTCAAAGTCACGGAAAGGCAGGCTCAAGACATCGCCGACCTTATCGATCATCAGGCTGTAGAGCTCATTCTGGTTCTCCACCACCACGCTCATGACCGGATTGCCGTCCGACGGGCGGGAGGGCAGGCCAAGGCAGGTCCGCACATCGATCGCGGTGACAATGCGGCCGCGCAGGTTCAATGACCCTGCGATCGCGGGCGGGGCGAGCGGAACGCGGGTTACGCGCTGGTCACCCAGAACGTCCTGAACCTGCAGGATAGGAATGCCGAATATCTGATCGGCGATGTGGATTGTCAGAAATTCGCGGTTGTTCAGGTCCTGATCGCCGCGTTCCATTACGTCTATCGTGCTCATTGGCGCATCGCTCCGTTCTCAACCAGTGTCTGTGTCAATGTAGTCAGCAAAGTATCACGATCAAATTTGGCGATATATTTGCTAAAGCCCACATTGTGCCCATGTTCGATATCCTGCTGGGTTGCGTGGCTGGTCAACGCCACCATCGGTGTGTCTTTCCAGCGAGAGGCATCGTCCCGCACCGCGCGCGCGAATTCAAACCCGTTCATCTGGGGCATTTCAATGTCGCTGACGATGATATCGAAGTTTTCACCATCTTCACGCATCTCCAGCGCCTGCAAGGGGCTTTCGAGCGTTGTGACGTCATAGCCCGCAACCTTCAAAAGCGGGGTCAGCATGTTGCGGAAGAACGGAGAGTCGTCCACAAGCAACACACGGCGTCCCGAATTGCTGGCTTCGCCAAAAGATTCATCGCCGTGACGTTTGAACCAGTCCTTGTTGGTGGAATGGAGGAAATAGCCGATATCGACAACGTCGGTCGCCTTGCCGTCGATAATCGCGCTGCCGACCACACCGGGTGTGCCGCCAGAGAGCTGCACATCGATGACCTGTTCGGTGATGTCGACGATTTCATCGACAACGAGGCCCATCGTGCTGGAGTCATCGGAGAACACCAGAACGGGTTTCTTGCCGGATGTTTCAAGAGAAATGGAGGCGTTGAACGGCATCAACGGCATCAACTGACCGCGATATTGAATCATGTGACGGCCGCTGGATATTTCCACATCTTCCATATCGATTTCCTCGAGACGCGCGACGAGCGAAAGCGGAACGGCCTTCGGCGCATCGCTGCCAACACGGAAGAGGAGAAGCGAGGTGCGATCGCGCGAGGAGAAGCCACTGCGTGTGTCTTCCGCGCTGGATTGCTGGGCCGCTGCGTCAACGCCGCTGCTTTCGCCGCAGGCCTTGGCAATACCACCCGGATCCAGAATCATGATGACGCTACCATCGCCCAGGATGGTATTGCCCGCGAAGATTTCGATGTCCTTCAATATGCGCGAGACGGGTTTGACCACGATCTCTTCGGTATCGAAGACACGGTCGACAATAATACCCATCTGGTAGGCGCCGATTTGCGCCACGACGATATACTGGCTGTCGTCCACCGTGGTTTCCTGTTTCCCGTCCCCAAGTTGCAGAAGCGATTTGAGAGAGACGAGCGGAAGCAATTGATTGCGCAGGCGGAAGAAGGGGGAGCCCTTGATCGTTTCGATCTTGATGTCCGATTTTTGCGAGGCGAGGACGAGTTCGCGCACCGCCAGTTGCGGAATGGCAAAACGTTCTTCGCCCGATGCCACGATCAACGCCGAAACAATCGCCAGTGTCAGCGGGATTTTGATGAGGAAGGTGGAGCCTTTGCCTTCTACCGATTTCAGTTCGATAGAACCGCCGATTTTTTCAATGTTGGTGCGGACAACGTCCATCCCGACACCGCGCCCCGAAACGGAGGTGACTTTTTCCGCCGTCGAGAAGCCGGCCTTGAAGATATATTGCTGAATCGCCTGATCCGACATGGCGTTGACTTCCTCGGTGGAGGCGAGGCCGTTTTTAATGATCTTTTCCTTGATCTTTGAAAGCGGCAGGCCTTTGCCATCATCAGTAATTTCGATGATGATATGGCCGCCTTCGTGATAGGCGTTGAGGATGATCTTGCCGGTTTCGGCCTTGCCCGCAGCCACGCGATCAGCCGGCATCTCGATGCCGTGGTCGGCAGAATTGCGAACCATGTGCGTCAGCGGGTCCTTGATCATATCCAGAACCTGACGGTCCAGTTCGGTATCGGCACCGCGCATGTCGAGGTCGATCTTTTTCCCAAGTTCCATGGAAAGGTCGCGGATGATGCGCGGCAGTTTGGACCACGCATTGCCGATGGGCTGCATGCGGGTTTTCATCACGCCTTCCTGCAGGTCGGAAACCACATGGTTCAGGCGTTGCAGCGGCGCGGAAAATTCACTTTCCTTGTTCGTGCGGGAAATCTGTAACAGCTGGTTGCGGGTGAGCACGAGTTCGGACACCAGCGTCATAAGGTTTTCAAGGACATCGACATTGACGCGCAGAGATTGCGCCGCGAGAGCGGATTCCTTGTTACCCGCATCATCGCCGGAGGGGGCAGCGGGGGCGGGAGCAGATGCGGGAGTTGGAGCAGGCGCCGCGGCCGCAGGTTTGGGCTGTTCTACCTGCGCGGGGGCTGCAGAGGATTCGGCATCCAGTTCGGCCTGCGATTTGGTGGCGTTCGCAGGCACGGGGACAAAACCATGTTCATCCGGATCGGGCGCGGAAACGATTTTGGCCAGTTGCGCGAACACATCATCGGAGGAGCCGCCTTGCGCAGGCGCGCTTTCGGCTGGTGCCTGAGGAGCAGCGGCGCCGGATTGCGCGGTATCGCGGCCTTCGTAGACGGCGTCGAGTTTTTCAATGAGGGCGGAGTCATCGCCTTGCGGTTCGGAGCCGGTTGCTTCGAGGCCGGCAACGATCATCTTGATGCGGTCAAAGGATTCAAAAATCAGCGTGACATAGTCTGGCGTTACCTGAAGATCGCCATCGCGGAAACGGCCCATGACATTTTCGGCGCGGTGCGCCACCGTTTCAAGACGCGGGAGACCGAGAAAGCCGCACGTGCCCTTGATGGTGTGCATCAGGCGAAAAATCTTGGAGAGGAGTTCCTTGTCGTTTGGATTTTGTTCGAGACGAACCATATCGAGGTCCAGTTCGCCGAGGCTTTCGTTTGTTTCGGTCAGAAATTCGCTGATTAAATCGTCCATAGTATCGACCCCGGCGCAAAGGGTTTGCGCCCAAATTTGAAGTTGCTGATAGAAAACGCCTGAATACTTAGAATGGCAGAGGATGGTTAAAGCCGGGTTACCGGCGCACCCAGTGTAGCCTACGAGCCTTTAAAGAAAAAGGGGCAAATTGCCTGTATTCACTCGGATGCTGCCGCTTGGGGAGAGGTGAGCAGAAACACGACGCGGCTTTCTGATTTTTCCTTAATGCCGATTGTGTAGCCATAATGTTCGGCAATCACCGAAATGGCATATGGGTGGACAAGACGCGGATCGAGGTCTTCGGCGGCGATATTTTGCGACAAGGCGGCCTCTACATTCTCCCGCAGCAGCACGGTATCGCCTTCCGCGATGATCTGGGTGTTGCCATCACTGGTCGGGCGGACGGAGATATAGCCGCCTTTGATCAGGCATTCCTGTGCCAGCATCATACCGCACATCAGCATCTTGCAAAAACCATAGGGGAGCGGATTAGGGCCGAGATTGCCGTACGGGTCCCAGGTCTGCGAGATTTTGCCATCGCCGCGGATCAGTTCGGAAAACGCCTTTTGCACATCTTCGGGTTTGATGTTCGGGTCACGGCCGCCTGCACCATAGGCGATGCGGAAGGCCATGAGTTTGGCCGACGCCATCGAGGCAGAATGGGCGATCAGATTCAGGCCTTCCTTGAATTCGTCATCCCCGCCGCCCGCGCTTTCTTCCAAAAACTCCACGCCGTTGTTGATCGCCCCGACAGGGGAGACGAGGTCATGGCAGATGCGGGAGGCCAGAAGTTCGATCACCGAGGCGCTCTTGGCCTTTGGTTTTGTGTCTTCGGCTGGAATTTCGGGAGTGGGTGCGGTGGTGTTCATGGAGGCAGTCCTTGAGAATTAAGTCATCCTGAGCGAATGCGAAGGATCTCTCGATATCGAGATCCTTCAGTCGCCGTCGGCGCCTTCAGGATGACAGCAGTTTGAAGGACTATTTATATTTGTCCAGTATTTTCCGCACGCTATCGGCGATCGATGGGTCTGACAGGCCGTAGGCGATGTTCGCCTCAATAAACCCGAGGCGCGAGCCGCAATCATATTCCTGCCCTTCATAGCGGATGCCGTGGAAAGGCTGTGTGCCGATCAGTTTCGCCATGGAGTCGGTGAGCTGGATTTCATTGCCCGCCCCGCGTTCAAAAGCGGAAAGATAATCAAAGACTTCCGGCTGCAAGATGTAGCGTCCTGTGATGGATAGGTTGGATGGCGCATCCTCTGGTTTAGGTTTTTCGACCATTCCCTTGATTTCGCAAATTTTTCCATCATCGTTATCGCAGGAAACAATGCCGTATTTGTTGGTTTCGCTGCGCGGCACTTCGGTCAACGCCAGTACGTTGCCGCCCTTGTCGTTATAAAGGTCGATCATCTGTGCAAGGCAGCCTTTGCCATCGTTGTGGACGATGACATCGGGCAGCAGGACGGCGAATGGTTCATCGCCGATCAGCTTTTTCGCGCACCAGACAGCATGGCCCAGGCCGAGGGGGTTTGACTGGCGCGTGGTGAAGAGTTTGTTTTCCGGCATGTTGGAGGCGTTGAGTTTCTCCAGAATGTCTTTTTTGCCGCGGGATTCCAGAGTCTGGATCAGTTCGGGGTTTACATCGAAATGCTGGATCAGCGAGCCCTTGCCGCGTCCCGTGATGAAGATGAATTCCTCGATCCCCGCATCGCGCGCTTCTTCAACCGCATGCTGAATTAACGGGCGGTCGCCGATCGGGATCATTTCTTTCGGGATGGCCTTGGTGGCGGGGAGGAAGCGCGTGCCGAGACCGGCAACGGGGAAGACGGCCTTGCGAACGGGTTTGATCTGGCTCATGGGGTCTTAAGGTTCCTTTGTTGTATTCCTTGTGCATTGCAATACAACTAAACGCGGGTTTTGAGAAGTAATTCCTTCGCCGCGTTGATTTTTTTCGCGATCCAGTCCGATCCGGCCTGATCGGGATGAAGTTTTTTCATCAAGCGGATGTGAGCCTCCTTTATATCTTCCGCCGTGGCGGTTTTGGGCAGGCCAAGGACTTCCAGCGCTTCTTTTTCGGTGAGGTTGGGATTTTGTGGCGATGATGATGGCGCGGATTTACGCATTTGCAGCCATGACCGCGCCAATGGCCAGAGTGCAACCAATATTCCGATGGCGGCAGGCAATTTTCCCGTCACAGCCAGAAAAAGCGAGGCAAGGCCGATGGTGAGGGCCACGACCGAGAGCAATAGCGCTTTGACTTGTTGTGGGCTCGCCTTCAGAAAGAAGCGGTATAGACCGAAGAGGGCAAGCGCTGTGCCGATGGCAAGGATAAAATAGGGCATGGGTTTTTAAGGTGCCTGATGCGGGCCTTCGGCTACAAGAGCTGCGCTGATTGTTTGTGTTGTAATAGTTGCTTCTGCCGATTTGTTGAAATTATGACTCAAGGTCCAGCCATTGATGTTCGCAACGATTCCAAATGTGGCGATGCCTGCGGCGACCGCGAGCGAGATTTTAAAATTCCGGACCGAAGGATCGTAGGTATTCGTTTCCATAGGACAATGGTAGGGCTGCCTAAAAGCAAATTCAAGCCAATTGAGTTAGTTATCCATTCGGGATAGGATTCCCGTCATGAGTGATGCCCCATATAAAGACCGAATTTCCGCCCTTCGCGCCGTTTTGAAAGAAGAAGGGGTGGATGGTTTCATCATCCCCCGCGCCGACGAGTATCAGGGCGAATATGTCCCCGAATGTGCCGACCGTTTGCGCTGGATTTCCGGTTTCACGGGATCTGCCGGATACGCCATCGTTCTGGCCGACAAGGCGGGCGTATTCAGCGACGGGCGCTATACGATTCAGTTGAAACAGCAAATTGACGCATCCATTTTTGAAACCGGCGACAGCACGAAAGTGCCTCTGGCGGACTGGCTTGCGGCGCAGGCACCCGAAAAGGTGATCGGCTATGACCCGCGCCTTCATACGCCGCGTGAGGTCAAGGCGCTGGAAGCCAAAGGCGTGCGGTTAAAGCCGCTGGAGCGCAATGCGCTGGATAGGGTGTGGGAGGGGCGGCCCGCAGCGCCATCGAGCAAGGTTGAAATCTTCCCGATTGAGTATGCGGGCCTGAGCGCGGCGGAAAAGCTGGATCAGGTTGCCGCCGTTTTAAAAAAGAACAAGGTGAATGCCGCGATCATCGCGCTTCCCGATTCCATCGCGTGGCTTTTGAATGTGCGTGCGAATGACATTCCACATATCCCTGTGCCGCTGTCTTACGGCATCGCGCATGATGATGGCACGTTCGACTGGTTCATCGATCCGGCGCGTGTGGGCGGTGATGTCACCGCCACGTTCGGCAACCGCGTGTCGGTTTTTGCGCCGTCTGAACTGGAGAAGGCGATTGCCGCGCTGAAAGGCAAAAAAACCACGCTGGATGAACGGCGTACAGGGCAATGGTTCATCCATAAGCTGAGCGGTGCCGAAATTGAATATATTGATTTAAAAGATCCATGTATCGCATTGAAGGCGCGTAAAAATGGCACCGAGATTGCGGCGATGAACGCGGCGCATCTGCGCGATGGCGTTGCGGTGACGAAATTCCTTCACTGGTTCGATAAAAACGGGGTCGGCAAGACCGAAATCGAGATCGAGCAAAAGCTTTTATCTTTCCGCAAAGAGGCGAAAGAATTGCGTGATACAAGTTTTGACACGATTGCGGGATTTGGCGAACATGGCGCGATCGTCCATTACCGCGCATCGCCGGAGACGGCCGCGACGATTAAGGAGGGCAGTCTGCTCCTCCTTGATTCCGGCGCGCAATATATGGACGGCACCACCGATATCACCCGCACCATCGCGGTCGGCAAACCGACATCCGAGATGATCCGCCACAACACGCTGGTCCTGAAAGGCCATATCGCGCTGGCGACCGCCAAGTTTCCGTTTGGCACGACGGGCGCGCAGGTGGATGTCTTCGCGCGCGGGCCATTGTGGAATGCCGGTATCGATTATGCGCATGGCACGGGCCATGGAGTCGGGGTTTATTTGTCGGTCCATGAGGAATCCGCGAGCATTTCGCCACGCGGACTGGACGCGCTGGAAGAGGGGATGATCCTGTCCAACGAGCCCGGATATTACCGCGAAGGCGAATATGGAATCCGCATTGAAAACCTTGTCCTTGTTAAAAAGGACGGCGTTTGCGCCGATACGGGCAAGGATATGCTCATCTTTGAAACGCTCACCCTCGCGCCCATCGACCCCGCGCTGGTGGATTTGGGGATGCTCAGTCCGGCGGAGCGGGAGTGGCTGAAGGCTTATCATCAGGATGTTCTTGCCAAGATCGGCCCTGCGCTGGAGGCCAATGAGCGAGCCTTTCTGGCGGATATTTGCGGGTTTTACGCCACTTAAGTTTTATTTGCATAAAATTAACTTTTGCAGACCATACTGCGGGAATGGATTTAAAGCAGACATTCGGAGCGGTTGTTATTTCGGGCGCAGGGCTTGCGACCGCGACAAGCATGTTTGCCGACGAGCCGGATTTGATTGCAGACCTGATCAATGCAAACAGCGCCTTTCAAAATGCCGCGGCGGATATCGTGCATGAACCGATTATCAGCCCGCTCGAAAATGACGGCCTCTATATCGATTTCAACAATGATGTGGCCGATATCATAAATGCGGCGATGCCCGACACGACCTATACCGACGGGATGGATTTAACGAACGGCAAATTCCTGACCTTCACCAATATGCCGCAGAGTGAAATCACCTATGAAGCCGCCGCGGATTACAGAAATCATTTCCTGCAATACGGAGCAGGGGTTTATCAAGAGGCGGATCATGTTTCCGCCAATTTGATACCGCAATTGATACAGCGCAATGAATGGCGCGCCCAGAATTTCCTTTATGTATCCGATCAGGAGCAATACAGAACGCTCGATAAATGGACTGAAGGGGAGATTGTCGACGATGTCAATCCGCTTCGCCGCGACTTACGTTCCGGTGATTGCGATGAATATACATTGTGGAGTGAAATGGATGATAACCAGCAATTTGGTATAAGCGGTTCCGCCCAGACTTTTGTTATTCTTGATCCAAAAGATCCATCGATAGATTCCCTTCATGCAATGCGCCTCGTTCGCACGACGGAAGGAGACATGATGTTCGACATGGACGGCAGTGCCCGCTTTGTCGATGAAGTCGCCAAGGATTATGATTTTATGTACGCCATGTCGTTTACGGATAAATCCTTTTGGCAGCGCGTGGAGGTGACACCCGCCGGGGTTAAGGCGACAATCGATGAAACGCCGGAATATGCCGAAGGGGTTCCGTTGCCGATGCCAAGGCCCGATAGAGGTCCGGGACTTTAAAAAACAAAACCGCCCTTCGGGGCGGTTTGGCTTTATATTTGTTTTTATCTCGCAGCCCCGCCTGACGGCGTGTCGGATTTAAAAACGGGTTAAAAAGACATGGGACAGAATTAGTCGCGGTCTTTACGTTTACGTTCCACTTTGCGCCAGCGGCGGACAGCTTCGCCTTTTTCGCGTTTACGCTTTTCAGACGGCTTTTCAAAGTCACGGCGCATTTTCATTTCGCGGAATAGACCTTCACGCTGCATCTTCTTTTTCAGAACGCGCAGAGCCTGGTCGACGTTATTGTCGCGAACCGTTACTGTTACCAAATCAAATCACCCCTTTCTTTTTTAAAATCATGAAAGTACGCTGTTCTTAACGATGAAACAGCGGGATAGCAAGCCTTAATGTCTGCCAAGTCCTTATATTCTATGAAAAAGTACGGATTCTTGCAAGCGGCGGCGCTGGCGGCCTTACTTATTGTCATTCCTTTTCAAGGTCTTAGCGCTCAAGATCGTGTTTCATCCGTGCCTGAAATTTCAACGCCCGTCGCGCAAGGAACGGGGGCCGCGGCCACGCGTTACATGGCCGTCACAGCGCACCCCGAAGCCACGAAGGCCGCCGAATATGTCCTGAAAAACGGCGGGAACGCGGTGGATGCCGCCATTGCCGCGCAATTGGTCCTTGGCCTTGTCGAACCGCAAAGCTCCGGCATCGGGGGCGGAGGATTCGCGCTTTATTACGATGCGCGCACCAAGCAGGTCCATTCCTTTGACGGGCGGGAAACAGCCCCCAAATCCGCAGGCCGTTTCCTCTTCACCGGCGAAGACGGCAAGCCGATGGAATTTTACGATGCCGCCGTCGGTGGCCGCGCGGTCGGCGTGCCCGGCATGATGCGCCTTCTGGAAATGATGCACAAAAAATCCGGCCGTGTGATCTGGAAGGATTTGTTCGTGCCCGCCATTACGCTGGCCGAAAAAGGCTTTACCGTTAGTCCACGCCTTGCCGCGCTCGTTGATTACGATTACGAGCACCTCACGCAAGGGTCCACGGCGACCAAGCTGTACTTCATGCCGGATTCCGTGACGCCCGTGATGGAGGGGGATGTATTGAAGAATGCGCCCTATGCCAGAACGCTGCGCACGCTCGCCGCGCAAGGGGCGGGTGCGTTTTACACCGGCGAACCGGCGCAGGCCATTGTTAAAACCGTGCAGGAGCATTTAAAAAATCCCGGCCTGATAACATTGGAAGATTTATCCGATTACAAAGCCATCGAACGCAAGACGGTGTGCGGATCGTACCGCGCCCATATGATCTGCACGATGGGGGAACCATCGGCGGGTGGCATTACGCTTCTTGAAACGCTTGGCATACTGGAGAATTTTAACCTTGCTGCGCTGGGCCGCGACACACCGCAAAGCTGGCATGTGATTGCGGAGGCCAGCCGTCTTGCCTTCGCCGACCGGAATTATTATCTCGGCGATCCGCATTTCGTACAGTCCCCCGGCGAAATGTTGATTGCGAAGGATTACACGAAAGAACGTGCAACCCTGATAGATCAAACAAAACCGGCACAGGCCGTCACCCACGGTGTGCCCGCCGCGTGGAAAAAACTGTTGCCCAACAAACCTATCGCGAAAGAGCCGGTTTACCCCAAGCCGCCCGGCACAACCCATATGACGATTGTCGATGCTGGCGGTAATATGGTGTCCATGACATCAAGTGTTGAAGACATGTTCGGATCGCGTCTGTATGTCGAAGGATTTATGCTGAACAACCAGCTCACCGATTTTTCCTTTACGCCCGAAGTCGACGGCAAACCCGTTGTCAACCGCGTGGAAGGGGGCAAGCGTCCGCGGTCTTCCATGGCGCCTGTCATCATGTTCGATCCGCAGGGAAGACCGTTCATGCTGATCGGTTCTGCCGGCGGCACCGCTATTCCGGGTTATATTTTGCAGCGTATTGTTTCGGTCGTGGATTGGGGCGTGGATTTGCAGGACGCGATTGCCGCGCCGAATATTCTTAACCGCGGGGGCGGCATCGAAATGGAAGAAGGCGCCGCGCCGGGATTACAGGCCGCGTTGGAGGCGATGGGTCATCCCGTCAAAATCGTGGACCTAAATAGCGGTATTACGGCCATTCGTTTTAAGGATGGTGCCATGTATGGTTACGCCGATCCGCGCCGCGAAGGCACGGCCATGGGGCAATAAAGGATAATAGGAGAGAGAATATGTCAGAAAGACCCGGATCATTCGCGCTTGCAAAAGAGTCTGCCCAGTTTGTTTTTACAAGTATGGGGATTTTGTTTCACCAGATAAAAATTCTATTCCCGGCCATGCTGGTGTTATCCCTTATTGATATCCTTTGTGATGTCTATGCCATTCAATATGTGCCCTTCGCCACAGCCTTGATCAGCGTTTACCTTTATGCATGTCTTGCCCTGACGTGGCATCGCTATTCCCTGTCTGGCAATATTCCATCGAGCCCTATCAACCCGCTTTCCATCAGCCGCGAGGATTTTAAGTTCATCCGGCTTTTCTTTTTGCTCGCTATTATTCCCGTATTGATGGGGGTGGCACTGGGCGCGATTGCCGGCGGTGGACAAGCGGTTGCGGGACAGGCCGGACTTGTGATGGCC
Organism: uncultured Alphaproteobacteria bacterium; assembly: GCA_965650865.1. GTDB lineage: Bacteria > Pseudomonadota > Alphaproteobacteria > Micavibrionales > Micavibrionaceae > Micavibrio_A. The sequence goes on from CBFGQF010000003.1 coordinate 15,942, forward strand.
TTCCTCATCATCATTCCCGTTTTCATTTATGCCTTCATACAGTTTTTGCGTTATTCGTTTAAACTGCCGGCAAAATCGCTGGGCGTGGATCTAAGTTTTGCCGACGCCAAGCGTGCATCACGCGGTATGATATCGCGAATTCTGCTGGCCGGTTTTTTTATTGGCGTCGCCGCCGCGATGGTTTTGCTTGTTTATGCGATTATCAGCGGCATTTCCGTCGGGTTTGCATCCGGTGGTGAAGAGCCGGGGGATATCGCCAAGGTCATCATGGGGGTTGTACTGGGCGCCCCTGTGCTTTTGATCTTTGTTGTGTTGACGGCCATCAACATCACGATCCTGTCGAAAGCATATCAATGGGGTATCCAGAATAATGTGATTGAGGCGGGTGAAGCGGTTTAGGCCGCTTCTTTCCGCGCTTTTAAATTCAGCGCCGCATCCAGCAAGGTTTTTGTGTAGTCTTGTTCGGGCGCGGAAAATATTTTCGCCGCCGGACCGCTTTCCACCACCTTGCCGTTTTTCATCACGATCAAATCATGCGCCATCGCGCGGACAACCCGCAAATCGTGACTGATGAACATATAGGCAAGGTTGTGTTTTTCCTGCAGTTCGCGCAGCAAATCAACGATTTGCGATTGCACGGAAACATCGAGCGCGGAGGTGGGTTCATCCAGTACAACGAACTTCGGTTCCAGCACCATGGCCCGTGCTATGGCGATCCGCTGTCTTTGTCCGCCGGAAAATTCATGCGGATAGCGGTGGCGCGTTTCGGGGTTTAAATGAACATCCTGCAAGGCCTTGATCACGAGGGCATCGCGCTCCGCCTCCGATAATTTCGGGCGGTGGACCTTTAATCCTTCGCCGATGATATCGGCGACACTCATACGCGGGGAGAGGGCCGAAAAAGGATCCTGAAAGACAATCTGCATGTCGGAGCGCAGCGGGGTCATGTCTTTACGCCCGAATGTGGAAATATCTTTTCCTTCGAACAGTATTTTTCCCTGCCCGTTGACAAGGCGGAGTAGTGCAAAACCCAAAGTCGATTTGCCGGACCCGCTCTCGCCGACGACGCCGACCGTCTGCCCCGCCTTGATAGTAACATCGATGCCGTCGACGGCCTTAACCCATTGCGTCACCTTGCCGAGGAATGATTTGGCACGGGGGAAATGGACCTTTAGATTTGTTGCGTCGATCTCCACCGGTGCGTCACCTTTGAACGGTGCCGCCATACCACGGGGTTGTGAGGAGAGCAGCATTTTCGAATAGTCGTGTTGCGGATTTGCAAACAGCACGGCGGTTTTGTTGCCTTCGACAATTTCGCCGTTTTTCATCACGCAAACATCATCGGCAAATTTTTCGACGATGGAGAGGTCATGCGTGATCATCAGCATCGCCATGCCGAGATCGCGTTGCAATTGTTCCAGCAGTTCCAAAATTTCCGCCTGTACCGTCACATCGAGGGCCGTGGTCGGTTCATCCGCGATCAGGAGATCCGGATTGTTGGCAAGGGCCATGGCGATCATCACGCGTTGACGTTGCCCGCCAGACAATTCATGCGGGTAGGCATTCAGGCGGTCCTTCATCATCGGCAATTGCACGAGGTCGAGCAGTTCGAGCACGCGGGCCTTGGCCTGCGCATCGTTCATTTTCTGATGAAGTTTCAGGACTTCGCCGATCTGCCGTTCGATCGAATGAAGCGGGTTAAGCGCGGTCATGGGTTCCTGAAAGATCATGCCGATTTGCGAGCCGCGAATGGTGCGCAGGAAATTTTCATCGCGCCCGACCAGTTCCGCGCCGTTGAAGTGAATGGAAGAGCCTTCCGGATGCGAGGCGAGCGGATAGGGCAGAAGCTGCATGATCGAAAGGGCGGTCACGGATTTGCCCGAGCCGCTTTCGCCGACGAGGGCCAGCGTTTTGCCCTTTTCAATCGTAAAGGAAACGTTTTTGACGGCGGCAAATATGCCGTCCGTCGTTTTGAAATTGACGCCGAGATTGCGCACGTTCAGGAGAATATCGCTCATATCCGCATTTTTAGCAGGAAACGCTGCGCGCCTGTAGCCCTACATCCTGCTTTTCCCGTCAAAAACTAGGCCGGATAGAAAACGGCGCAGGCGAGGGGGCGGTGGTCACGGTCCGCTTGGTCCACCCGTTCGATCATGACTTCGCGGATCAGGGGGCCTGCGCCGAGTTCCGCCGCCGTTTCGAGATCGCTGGCCAGATTGCGGGCATGGCCTATGCAATCGGCCTGCACCTGTATCAAAAGACCGGTTGCTGTCCGGCGCTCCGCCGTTTGCGCCGCCGATCCGAAGGCGGTGGAAGCGGCGAGTTCTATGCGTCCTTTATTCATAATGGGTTCCTCCTAAATGATAACGGTTCTCATTTAAAGCCGCTAATAACGGACCGTCAAGATAGAAAATGATAATCATTCTCAATTTCATGAGGGGAAATTTGGCAGGGAGTAAGCTGGGTAAGGAAGCCGGGTGCGTTAATCGGCTTTGGCGAGGTCGGGTTTGTCCGCAATAGGGTATTGCCGCCCCTTCGGGTCCATGGCCGCGTTGATTTCCGCGCCGATGAGGACGATCAACGCGCTGAGCCAGAACCAGAGCAGCAGCACGGCAACCGCGCCGAGCGAGCCATAGGTTTCATTGTAATTTCCGAAATTGAAAACGAAGATGGAGAAGAGGTTACATCCGGCAAGCCAGAGCAGGGTTGCAATGATGGAGCCCGGACTGATCCATTGCCAGTGACGCTTTTTATGGTTGGGCGCATGATAGAAAAGGATTTGCAGACCGATCATCGCGCTGAACATCAGCACAGGCCAGCGCGAGAGCAGGAGAATTTTTGCGATCTCTTCAGGAATATACAAGAAATTGAACAGGGCGGGCATGAACGCGACGAGGCTGAGCGCAAACAGGCAATACACCATCATCCCGAGCGTCAGCATAAAGGCCACGCCGTTCAACATAATGATATTGCGGCGTTCCTTGATGTTGTAGGCGATATTGAGCCCTTGTATCAGGGCCTTCACGCCCTTTGTCGCGCTATAGATGGTCAAGAATAAACCCATAAACAGGCCGAAGCTGAGCGCCGTGCCGCTGGACGTGGTGATCGCCAGTGCCTGATCAGACAATATTTTCAACGATTCCGGCGGCAGGTAATTTTCCAGCAGGACGAACTGATCGAGAATGAAGGAGGGATTGGAAAAAAGCCCGTACAGCGAAATCAGCGCGGCAATGGCGGGAAAGGCCGCCAGAAAAAAATAAAAGGCGACACCGCCCGCGACAAGGCCGATAAAATCTTCCTGAATATTGCTGTTCAGGCGGAGCAAATAACGGGCGAAGGGGTGTTCCAGAAGTTTTTTCATTCTTGATGGCCAAACAAACCGGCGAAAGGGCAGGTTCCCTTTCGCCGTTTTTGTTATTGGGATTTGTCGGCTATTTTCTGGATGTTTTCATTGATCTTGAACAGAACGATCATCAATTCACACGACAGACGCGCACCAATTGTTCCAAACAAAAAGGTGAGCAGACCGCCAATCACGCTTTCACTCACCATCATCGCCAGCGAGGAGAGCGCCACGCCGATAAGAAACAGCCAATAAATAAATGTGATCAGTTTCGGCATCAGCATCTCATCGAAGAAAAAGACGCTGCGTACAAAGCTGTTGTTGTTATTCGTATCCATGGTCATATCCTCTCTCTTGTATGACGTTTGCCATAGGATACCTCTGCGCAGGCGACATGCCAAGAGGGAGGATGGTTGTTATCTGGAAACTTTCACGCCCGCGTTCGAAAGACACCACGCCAGAATGGCCTTTTGCGCATGCAGACGGTTTTCGGCTTCGTCATATATAACGGAGGCGGGCGTTTCGAGGACTTCGCGCGTGACTTCTTCTCCCTGATGGATCGGCATACAATGCATGAAAATTGCATGGGGTTTTGCCAATGCCATCAATTGTGCGTTCACCTGATACGGCCAGAACATTTCGATGTCCTTGCCTTCCTGTCCCATCGATACCCATGTATCCGTAACGATAACATCTGCGCCTTTTGCGGCGAGCGCCGGATTGTCCGTGATATGCGCATCCATATCGGCCTTCAGATGCAGGGCGGGCGGAGCCGCGACGATAAAATCGAACTCGAATTTTTTCGAGGCCTGTTTGAAAGAGCGGGTGACATTGTTCCAATCTCCAAACCATGCCACCTTCAGTCCCTTTAACTGGCCGAGTTTTTCTTCGATGGTGAGAAGATCCGCCATGATCTGGCAGGGATGGGACCAGTCGGTTAAACCATTGATGACCGGCACATCGGCGTATTTCGCAAGTTCCGCCACCGTTTCGTGATCCGACATGCGGATCATGATGGCATCGACAAAGCGGGAGAGGACTTTTGCCGTATCCTCGATTGTTTCCGCGCCGCTGATCTGCATTTCGTTCATGCCCATCACGATGGTGTGGCCGCCGAGTTGTTTCATCGCGACTTCGAACGACACGCGTGTGCGGGTCGATTTTTTGTCGAACATCATGGCGAGGCTAAGGCCATCGAGCAATTGTGGCGGATTGTATTTCAGTTTTTTGAGGTTGTGGGCGTTATCGAGAATAGCCCGCAGGTCTTGCGCCGATATATCGGCGAGGTCGAGGAAATGATGCATGATAGTCATTCACTTTATTCTAGAAATTGGACAAAAAGTTCGGGCATGGCCCTGGCCGGGATCGATATTGATCGATCCCTATCGTCGTGAGCGGCGTGTCCAAAGAATAAAGGTCATAGAATTTTTATAGCCTAAGTCGCCGTCAAAGTCTCGCGCAAAATAGCGAGCCCTTGTTTCGCTTCTTTTTCATTAAGGACCAGAGGCGGGATGATGCGCAGGGAATTCTCCCCGCAGCTCAAACATATCAGGCCGTTTTTCAGCAGGGTTTTGATCAAATCTTTCACCTGTCCGCCGTTGTAATCCGCCGCCAGCATCATGCCGCGGCCCCGCACGTTCGAAAGCTGGTTTGTTTCGCGGGCAATATCTTCAAGGCCATCTTTGAGCACCTTGCCAATTTTTTCGACATGGTCGAGAAAGCCGGGTTTCAACATTTCCTTGACCACCGTCGTCACGACCTTGGAGGCGAGGGGATTGCCGCCATAGGTTCCGCCGTGGCTGCCCGGTGTGATGTGTTTCGTGAATTTCTTCTGTCCCATATAGGCGCCCACCGGAAAGCCCGCGCCAAGGCCTTTGGCCAGCGTAATCAAATCCGGCACGACCCCATATTGTTCATAGGCGAACAACGTGCCCGTGCGGCCCATGCCTGCCTGCACCTCGTCAAAAATCAATGCAACATTGTTCTTGGTGCAAAGTTCGCGAAGGCCCGTGAGGAATTCCTGCGTCGCCGCAATAATGCCGCCTTCGCCCATCACCGGTTCCACAATAATGGCTGCGGTGTTTTTATTTATCAGCGCGGCAACACTATCAAGATCGTTGAATTCCGCGGCGTGCGTACCGGGGAGCAAGGGGCCGAACCCTTCGCGGTAGGCCTTTTGCCCCATGACGGAGAGGGAGCCCATGGAGCGGCCATGGAAGGATTTGTTGACGTAGATCACCTCATACGCATCCGGGCCTTTGGTTTCGATGGCCCATTTGCGCGCGGTTTTCAGCGCGCCTTCCACGGCCTCTGTCCCCGAGTTGCAAAAGAACACCTGATCGAAATCGGAGACTGCCAGCAATGTTTCGGCGGCTTCCAGCCGCGCATCATCAACGACGTAGCAAAGCCCCATGTGAATCTTGTCGAGTTGCGATTTGATGGCCTTTTTATAGGCAGGGTGGCCGTAGCCGAGCGCGTTGACGCCGATGCCCGATCCGAAATCCAGATATTTCTTGCCATCCGTATCGGTGAGGTAAACGCCCTTGGCCTTGGTGAATTGAACGGGCCAGAAATTATAGACATTTATGAGGATATCATTGGCGCGCGTTAGAAAATCGTCGGACATATTCCGGCCTCCACTGTCTTCATCTTTTTATAACTAATTCAATTATAAAGAATTTTAGGCGTGGAAGCCAGACAAGTCGATGCGGCAGCGCGGCAGTGGCTTGATATTAGAAGTAATTATTCAGCCCGGGCGACGATCCGGCTTAAAAAAGGTCACACGCTGAAAGTTCATTGTGTATGCCGGTTGTCCGCCCAATGCCGGACGGGTACAGGATCCGGCGTGTTCGAATTTTTTCTCTGCGTTTTCTGTCGCCCGCGTGAATGCCGACAAGACAGGATTGCCTTCGGCAACACCCGAGAGAACGTTGCTCATTCCTTTGGCGCGAGAAAGATCAACGACCATCTGGATATTCTGGACGGCAAGGCCCTTGCCGCGATGGTTGGCATCGGTCCAAAGTCCGCTGAGCAGGGCGGTCTTGCCCGCGTTCGCATCAAAGGGATAGTCTGTATATTTTTTGGCGATCATGCGTGTAACAGGCATCATGGCCATGACCCCCGCGACAAGATTGCCGAATTCATCCTTGATCCCTATCAGGTGCGCATTCGGATCACGCAGTTCGGCGATCTCGCGGTCTTTTTTGAGGAAATGCTTTTGGTTATCGGGGAGAAGGCGGCGCACTTCTTCCAGTTTGTTGTAAAAAGCCTCTACATCCTGATCATCAATCAAGATCATGGGCGCAGACAGGGACGGGGTATAAAGTCCCTGAGGAGGTTCTGTTTCGACAAGTTTAAAGTTGTTCTGTTGCATCACACGCCGTCCTTTTGGCCGCACAAGTCATCAAGTTTCTTTTTTCTTTGGAAGATAAAAAGACCCTTCTCCGTTTACAGAGGGGGTTCTTGTGACCGCTAGCGACTGGGAGGCTTATTGTTTTTATTGTGTGATGTTAGGCACCACGTCCGAACCTGAACCAGCGGGCGGTCAGGTGGTACGTCGTCGTTGAGAATTGACGATATCGTGGGACAGTGTGTTCATGGGGCAACTTATACTTGGGAATGCCCAAATTTACAAGAAATAAATTATGATAATTTCGGGGTAGGTGCTGCGGAATGGTTAACATTCCGCGTGCGCTGGCGCAGTGGCGCATCAGGCGCGGGGGCCCAGTCGGGCAGGGCGGAGATTATGCCTGCCTCTGCCATAATCTGCACGGCACGAAGGCCAAGCCCTGTAGATTCATACCGATCGCGGTAATGATCCAGAATGTCGGTCTCAATATTTTTTTTATTACGGCCTGCCTTGGAGAAGAAGCAAGAAAGTGAAAAATTCTGCTGAAAAATATGGGCATGGATTGAGCGCATATGAGTATTTGCCGTCCCATATGTCAACGTGGAAGGGGTGTGCATAATATCAGAGGGCGTCTTAATATCATGGATATAGCCTTTCGAAGCGGCTTCTAAGACATAGGCGAGGTTTCGGGCAATAGTTTTGGGCGAAAGCGTGAACAGAGCAGGTTGTCTGATGGCAGACCGCGCGACATAAGCCGATGTGTCAAATTGGAGAATGTTCGCAGCCTGTTCCATATTTGAATAAACTGTTTCGGGCGACATATAGAGTAACGAGGGTTGGCGAAGCGCAACTTTTATGAAAGTGGCTTTATCAAGTCCAAGCAAGTCGATGGAGAGTTCAATTTTCGAATGGATGGTTTCGGGTGAAAGCGTAAATAGCGCAGGCTGTTTGAGCGCAAATCTTGTTATATAAATATTTTTATGAACCTTTAGAAGGGATGCGGCGCTTTCGATATTATCGTTGACCTTTTCCGCAGACTGACAAAAAAGAGAA
>CBFGQF010000004.1:0-23467 GCA_965650865.1 uncultured Alphaproteobacteria bacterium
CGCGAGGCGGCAAAGGACATCGCCGAAAAGACCGCCGAATTCGATTATGCGATGGCGGAAATGGAGGCGGCCGAAGAGCGTGCGGAGATTGATTACGCAGCATCGATTATCAAACCGAAACTCGAATTGCAGAAAATCCGCCGGATGATTGAAACCGTGCCGGAGCTACATCGCGCGAAAGCCCTGCTTGATTGGGCCGGTAGCAGAGAAGAGGGGGCATTGAAGCAAGCCGCCTATCGTGGTTTTTTTGCGCTTGCCGGAAACGACGCAGACAAAGTCCTTTCCATTCCAAAACAGGAGGCGGCGCTTTTGCAAATGGACGAGGACAACAGAACGCGCCGTGAATCCCATGTGCAAAGAGGCGAACAGATTCAAAGGGCCCATCAACGGCTGATTCAGCATCTGGAAATCCTGCGCACCGATAACGCAATGCGCGCTTATGACCGGGAGCTTCTTGAAAAGCGTATACGGCATTACGAAGACCATGGTGATGCCGCCCGCATGCCGTCCTTTGATTCCATCATTGCGATGGCGCCGCCGTTGGACCATTCGCAGGATTCCGCCCGTCGTTTCGGCGTCAAACAATAGTTTTCGTGGCTTCGAATTTGTCTGCCCTTATGGTATAAATTCCAACCATGGCAGGCGGTCTTTCATCCCATATCGATTCTTTGCAGGTGCGGCTTATACAACGCTGGGTGCCCAAATGGCATGACGCGTTTACAGACCGCACCCTTGGCGGGTATTACGAGCGCCTGAATCGCAATTTCAAGCCTATCCTGACGGGGCAGCGCCGATTGGTCAGCCAGTGCAGGCAGCTGTCGATCTATAGTCATTGGGCCGCACACAATCAAAAGAGCAATGTATCGGTACGCAACCAATTTGAATTCATAGTAGAGCGCTATCATCATGCGCAAGCCGGACATTGGTGGTTTTCGATTGATGATTCCGGGAATGTCAAAGACCGCCATAGCGATCTTTATGCGCTGGCCTTCGTTATTTTTTCCTTTTCGCATTATTACCGTGTCAATCAGGACGCAAGGGCCAAAGATCTGGCGATGCAGGTTTTGGCTTTTATAAATGACAAGTTCCGCATTCCAGGTTTGCCGGGTTTTGCCGAAGCCGTGGGAGATGAGGGAAGGCCCATGCAAAAAATGCGGCGTCAAAACCCGCATATGCATCTTTTGGAAGCATGCCTGTTTGCCTATGAAACATGGGGCGATTCCGCCTATCTTTCCATGGCGGATGAAATTGTAGAATTGTTTGCGCGGTATTTCTATGACACGCACAATCACGTCGTGCGTGAATTTTTCAACGACGATCTGTCTCTTCATCCGGCAGAAGGGCATAAGGTTGAACCCGGCCATGCCTTTGAATGGGTGTGGCTTTTGAAAAAACACGGGGCCGCGCATGGGGATAGTTCCCGGCATGATGTGATCGCGCTTCATCTTCTTGAAAACGCCAACCGGTCGGGATGGGACCACGATCATGGCGGTATATATGATGTAGTCGACGAGCGCGGCGCGGTCATTGCCCCAACAAAACGTATCTGGCCTTTCTGCGAGGCCCTGAAAGCGAATGTCCTGATGCTCAACACCGCGCCCGACCGTCAGGCGATCAAGGATCGCGTCTTTGAAATGATCCGCGTATTCAACGAGCGCTATATGCAGGAAAGGGGGTTTTGGTCAGAGTGGCTGGAACGTGATTTCACGCCCGTCACGGATTATATGCCCGCGACCACGCCTTATCATGTTTATTTCGGAGTCATGGAAACAGCAGAGGCCGTGGACAAACGCGGTGGCAGCAAATCATTGGCGGGAGGGGTCGTTTCCGTTTTATATACATTAAGGCGCCAGATATCCCAGTCGGTAAAGCGTTTGCGGCTGGTTGTTCAATCCTGATTATTGATTGTGTGAAACGGGGACGGCAGGCGTGCGGTTGTTATATCCCAATTGAACATCGCTTAACTGAAACCCCAGTACCACATTGAACACTTCACCGGATGCCGTATCGGGGAATGGCATGTTCTGAAATATGCTTTCGGTGCCCTGGGTTTCATTCTGGCTGCGGCCGTATGACAACGTCGCCGCGAATATTTCTTTCGATAAGACATTCCCCTGTGCATCGGTCACGGCCACAAAATAGGGATAGGCAAAGTTAGGCTGGTCGTTCGGTTTAATACGCCCCTTCGGGCCAGTTTTCCCCGCGAGTGCGATATCGATTTGCATGACGAGGCTTTCACCTTCAACGCGGCATATATTGCGTATGCCGGTAATCCAGACTTCCGAAGAGATATTGCCGGCGACGGGGTTTTCTTCACTTGCAAAATCGACCAAACGGGCAAGATCGGGACGGACACTGGCCGCCGGGCACACACCATCATAGATGGGGAGTTGTTTCTTGGCTTCCTTCACAGGGTCGACCATTTTGGCGATATAGCCTGTCACGGAATTATAGCTGTTGGCGATGTCCTGTTTCAGGCCGCTTATGGTTACGCAACCACCCAGCATAACGATCGGCAATATCAGGGAAAAACGCCAGAAAATCATAAGTGTAAAGATATGTGATCTGCGGGCGCCTTACAAGGTTTTTGGCATGGATTTTACCGTGGCCATCCGCTATATAGCTTCGTATGGAAAAAACTCCCCTGACGCTCTATCTGGCGGCGCCGCGCGGTTTCTGCGCAGGCGTGGACCGTGCCATCCAGATTGTCGAAAAGGCCATCGAAAAATATGGTCGCCCGGTCTATGTCCGTCATGAAATCGTCCATAATAAATTCGTTGTGGAATCCTTGCGCGCACAGGGCGCGGTATTTGTAGAAGAATTATCCGAAATTCCCGATGATGGACGCCCGGTGGTTTTTTCGGCGCATGGCGTTCCGAAATCCGTTCCCGCCGATGCCAAAGAGCGGGAGATGTTTTACATCGATGCCACATGCCCCCTGGTTAGCAAGGTGCATAAAGAGGCGGAAAAACATTATGAGCTTGGCCGCAAAATCATTCTGGTTGGGCATGCGGGGCATCCCGAAGTTATCGGTACGATGGGGCAATTGCCCGCGGGCGCCGTGGTCCTGATTGAAACAGTGGATGATGTTGCCGCTCTTGATATACCGGCCGATACGCCGCTGGCTTTTTGCACACAGACGACGCTTTCGGTTGATGACACGGCGGATGTTGTTGCCGCGCTCAAGCAAAAATTCCCTGCGATCATCGGCCCGGGCCGCGAGGACATATGCTATGCCACCACAAATCGTCAGGCCGCAGTCAAGGAAATCGCGCCCAAATGTGACGCATTAATGGTGATTGGTGCACCGAACTCGTCAAATTCCAATCGTCTGGTCGAAGTCGGTGTGGCATATGGCTGTGAAAAGGCCATGCTGGTACAACGTGCGTCGGATATAGACTGGGCATGGTTTGACAATATTAAAACGTTGGGTCTGACCGCCGGGGCATCCGCGCCCGATGTTCTTATCAACGAAGTCATCGATGCCCTGAAATCGCGTTTCGATGTGACGTTGGTCGAAGTGGCCATCACGCAGGAAAACGTTGTTTTCAATATTCCGCGCATATTGCGGGAATCGGAAGAGAAAGTGGCTTGAATTTGCGCCATTCCTTGGCCATGCTAGCCCAATGGCCGTTTATACAAAAGTTTCCAAGGAAGATTTAGAACAATTTCTGCGTTCCTATGATATAGGCGCGCTCGTCCGCCATGAAGGGATCGAACAAGGGGTCAGCAACACCAATTATCACCTGTTTACGGATCGCGACCGATATATTCTCACTCTCTTTGAACCGCACCGTGTCCATGCACAGGATATTCCCCATTACGTTGATTATGCCGTTGTGCTGGAACGTGAAGGCGTGCCTGTGCCAAAGACATTGCCGCGAAAAGATGGCCATGTTCTTGGGGAACTCATGGGCCGGCCAGCCGCCATTTATTCTTTCCTGCAAGGCGAGGGCGGCCATGCTGGCATGCTCAACGCCCATCTATGCGCCAAAGCCGGTGCGGTGCTGGCGAAGATGCATCTGGCAGGGGGAAAGATAGAAAAGACGGCCGCCAACCATTTCGGCCTTCAACGTTGGCGCGACTGGGGCAATGCTATGGGCGCTGAGATGGACACCATTAAGGATGGCATGCAAAAACTGGTCATGGATGAGCTTGAATGGATATCGGAACGCTATCCATCCCGTCTTCCATCCGGTGCCATCCATGCGGATTTCTTTCCGGACAATGTGTTCTTCAAAAACGGTGAAGTGACAGGCGTTATCGATTTTCATTTCGTTTGCCATGATCTCTTTGCGTATGATCTTGCGATTGCCATCAATGCCTGGTGTTTCGATCAGGATAATGAATTCGATGAGATGCGTATGCAGGCAATGGTCGATGCCTATAATATTATTCGCCCCCTTGGTATTGAAGAGAACGCGGCGATGCCGGTTTTGCTGCGCGCCGGATCTTTGCGGTTTTTGACATCGCGTCTGGAAGAAAGACTGGCATGGACGCCTGACAAGATGATGAAGCCGCATGACCCTCTCGTTTTTGAAAAACGCCTGCGTTATTTCCAGCAAAGGTTTCAGGTATGAGTATCGAGATTTTCACCGATGGGGCGTGTAGCGGCAATCCCGGCCCCGGCGGCTGGGGCGTTCTTCTCCGTTATAAGAGCACCGAGAAGGAATTGAGCGGTGGAGAGGTTCTCACCACCAACAACCGCATGGAAATGCAGGCGGTGATTGAAGGCCTTTCTGCCTTGAAGAAGCCAAGCACGGTCACGCTCTATACCGATAGCCAGTATGTGCAAAAAGGCGTCACGGAATGGATGAAAGGCTGGAAGGCGAAAGGCTGGCCGGACCGCATCAAGAATCAGGATTTGTGGAAGCAAATCGATTCGCTTTTGCAGGTGCATAAGGTCAAATTCGTCTGGGTCCGTGGGCATGACGGTCATATCGAGAACGAGCGTGTGGATAAGTTGGCAGTTGCCGCAATTCCAAGACCTTAGCGTTTATTCTTCATGTTGTTTTCGCTGTATTTCAAAGGGTTAGGCCGGAACCTTTAAGATTCCATTAATGTTTGCAAGAGAGAGTTGATGTCAGAGCAAGGAGGTTTGCCATGACGGAAGCGACACTCAAAGCGAATGATAATAAATACGCGTATGATGTCACATTGTTCAGCCTGCCCATGCCGTCGCTGCAAGACCGGGATGCAACGGATATGGAGATTTATGCGCGCTTCATGAAACATATGCGCCTTGTCCCCAGCAGCGTGATGGACATTAAAATCCTTTCCGCAATACAGTTTACGTCAGACATGCTGGATATGAATGACGCGGTTGTTGCCAAAACCCTGGTCAATATGGGGCTTCGGGCGCCGCGCAGGGCATTTCCGGAATCTTATCTTGATTATGTTGACCGTGCGATGACACATATGGGATGGAATGTCGGCGCGCCTTGTGCGGGCACGATCGCGATCAACGACCATTGGAATTCAATCGGCGAAGAAAGCCTGACCGGCATCCGCGGACATTACAGCCCGCCCGTCGAAATTATTCGCGTCTAATCGTTGAATTTGATCTCTTCCCGTTCGGACGGGGAGAAGCCCTTGCTGGCAGGAGCGGGGATTGATCCTTCCATCGGGTTTTCTTCCGACCCCATAATACGGCCGATCAGATCATTGAAATTGAAATCGGACTGGACATCGCGAATGGCGTAGTAACTTTTTGCAGGTTTGGAAGAGGCCGTCGTCATGATAGAGCGCCAGACAGGGGCAGGCAGAAGACCGCCCGTAACGCGTTTCATGGGGGAGTTATCATCATTTCCGAACCAGACGGCGGCGGCGTATTTATCTGTAAACCCGATAAACCATGCATCGCGGAAATCCTGGGATGTTCCGGTCTTACCCGCGGAGACATACGGCCCCTGCGCGGCCTGACCCGTACCATATTGAACGACAGAGCGCATCATGCCGGTAAGCTGGTAGACATAGCCGCGCGAGACAACCTGCCGCGCATCGCGTTCCTTGGGTTGTTCGTAAAGCACATGGTTGTCCGTGCTCTTGATAGCGATGATGGCAAATGGTTCAACCGCCACACCACCACGGCCGAGCGTGGCATAGGCCGTAACCATTTCAACCATCGGCACGCCGTTCGCGCCAAGGGCAAGGCTGAGGTTCGGTTCGAGATTGGCGGTGATGCCAAGACGACGCGCCAGGGAAATAATTTCGGCTGGGCCGACATCGTGGGCCAGTTGAACGGAGACGGTGTTGAGCGATCTGGTCAATGCTTCGGTCAATGTAATTTCGCCGAAATATTCCCCGCCGTAATTTTGCGGTTTGTAGCCATTAATCGAAATTGGTGCATCGGTAATAACGCTATTGGGATTCCAACCGTGTTCCAATGCACTCAAATAAACAAGCGGTTTGAAAGAAGAACCCGGAGAGCGCAGGGCGTTCGTGGCGCGGTTGTATTCAGACTGGCCGTAATCCTTGCCGCCTACCATCGCGACAAGTGCGCCATCAAGGCTCATTACCACGGCGGCGCCTTGGCTGACATCGCGGTCCTTATTATTATCTTCAATCGTTTTGATGATGGCGGATTCCGCCGAGGCCTGAACATCGCGATCGAGCGTCGTCTCAACGATGATGTCGTTTTCAGGGACGCCAATCAAATCTTCCACTTGTCCGACAATATAGTCGGTGAAATAGCGGATGGTGTCGCCACTGGACGGTTTTTTCGGTGGCGGTGGCAATTTGGAAAGGCGCTCGAACTCCGCCTTTTCAAGGAAACCCGCATCCAGCATGGCGGCCAGAACAACCTTTGTGCGCTGGGCCGACAGGCTGGGGTTTGAATTGGGCGAATAACGCGAAGGTGCTTTTAAAAGGCCTGCGAGCGTTGCGGCCTCACGTACAGAAAGTTGCGTTGCGGGCTTATCATAGTAAATACGGGCGGCGGCATCGATACCATAAGCCCCGGAGCCGAGGTAAACGCGGTTCAAATAGGCGCTTAGAATTTCATCTTTGGAAAGTTTGGTTTCCAGCCAGACCGCAAGCATGGCCTCTTGGATTTTACGCTTCAATGTGCGTTCGCGTGACAGGAACAGGTTTTTGGCAAGCTGTTGCGTGATGGTGGATCCGCCTTGCGCATAGCCGCCGCGGACGACATTGACCGTAAAGGCGCGGGCTATACCGATGGGATCGAGACCGAAATGGCTGTAGAAACGTCTGTCTTCGGTTGCAAGAATGGCGTTGATAACATGGGGTGGCAATTCATCCACCGAAACAACTTCGCCTTTGATGTCGCCGTAGCGATCAATAATCGTGCCGTCATTCGCCTTGATGATGATGGTGGGGCGGCGTTCGAAGACCATGGATTCGGTGATGGTCGGCAGTTCACGCGCGAACCACGCCAGCGTGATGGCAAGGATGATCCCGCCCCACAAGGCCAAAACAAATCCCCATTTAACCGCGCTTTTGATCATCGTGCCCATAAGTGAGCTCTCCTGCTGCTTCTTTTTTGAAGATGTTTTCTTTTTGCCGCTTTTTGCCATGATCAATTACTGCTGGAAATTGTCCGAAGTGTGTCGATTTGAGGAGATTTAAAGGAATTCGGCGGGTTTCTCAATGTTTTTCCCGTTTTTAGGACCGTTTAAAGCAGCAGAACTGTGGCAAGGCCGAGGAAGGCGAAGAACCCCACACAATCCGTGATTGTCGTCAGGAAGATCGAGGAAGATATCGCAGGATCGAGGCCGAATTTATCGAGCATGATGGGAATGCCCGCGCCGAATACCCCGGCCGAGAGCAAATTGATAATAAGGGCCATCGCGATGACAACGCCAAGGATAATATCCTGAAACCACAGCCCGGCGATGGTGCCGACAAGGGCCGCGAAAATACAGCCATTGATCAGGCCGACCAGCCCTTCCTTGATAATCGTCCGGCGGGCGTTGGTGCTGGATAGTTCGCGCATCGCAATCGCACGCACGGAAACGGTGAGGGCCTGTGTGCCCGCATTGCCGCCCATTCCGGCAACGATGGGCATAAGGGCCGCGAGCGCCACGACCTTTTCGATCGTCGCACCGAACATCGACACCACGGCGGCCGCGGCAAAAGCGGTGATCAGATTGACGGCAAGCCAGCGGGAGCGTGACAAGCTGGTTTCCAGAACGGCACGGTAAAGGTCACCTTCTTCCACCCCGGCCATTTTCAGGATGTCTTCTTCGGCCTCTTCATCGATAACGTCGATAACGTCGTCAATCGTGATGACCCCGATCAGGCGGCCATCGTCATCCACGACAGGGGCGGAGCCGATCCCTTCGCGGCGGAAGAGGTGGGCTGCTTCCTCCTGGTCCATCGTCGCCGGGATGATGTGAATGTCTTCCAAAGACAGTGAGTCGATTTTTTCCGAGCGCTCGGCACGGACAAGTTTGTTGAGCGGGATTTCACCCACCACATGATACATCGGGTCGATGATGATCAGGTCATAGAATTCATCGGGGAGTTCATCCGCGGCGGCCCGCAGGTAATCAATCGTTTTGCCGACTGTCCAGAATTGCGGGATCGCAACATACTCCCGTTGCATCAGACGGCCCGCGGAGTCTTCCGGATAACTCAACCCCTCTTCAAGGGCGAGACGGTTTTTTGCCGAAAGTTTTTGCAAGATCGCCTTCTGAAAGAGCGGATCAAGATCAACGATCATTTCCAGCGCGTCATCGGAATCAAGGTCTGAAATAATGCGCGCGATGTCGGCGGGCGGCATGTCTTCCAGAATGTCTTCGCGAAGTTCGCCGTCGAGGTGCAGGAACACATAAGGCGGGACGAGGTCACTGTATTTTTCGAAGAATTCGTGGCGGACGGCAGGTTCGATCTTGTGAAAGAGGTCCGCCATATCGGCTTCGCCCAGTTCGGCCAAGAGCGATTTTAAGGTTTCGAGGTCCCCATCGATGATGGCGGCGCGAATAGCGGAGATGCGTTCGTCGGAGAGAGAGAAGCCTTCTTCGGCCATCTCCTCCAGAAGTTCACTGGTAGTTTCAGCATCTCTTTCCGATGGGGAAAGAGGTGGTGTGACTTCGCTCATCCTCGTCCCCGTTCAATGTAAAAACATCATGCGGCATTTTGCGTTCCCTCATGCCCCAGTTCTTCTTCGCGCACCTGCGCCGCGACGCAGGCGATGGCCGACACATTTAATATACCACGCGCCGAAACCGATGGCGTCAAAATATAAGCGGGTTTGGAAACGCCCAGCAGAATCGGGCCGACCGGCACGCCTTCGCCGAGGATTTTCAGCATGTTGAAGGAGATATTTGCGGCCTCAAGATTCGGCATGATCAGAAGATTTGCTTCACCGGTCAGCGTGGAATTGGGCATCAATTGCTTGCGCACCGTTTCGGACAGGGCCGTATCGGCATGCATTTCGCCATCGATTTCCAGTTCCGGCGCACGTTGTTTGATATCGATGGTGGCGCAGCGCATTTTATAGGCCGAGCCATCCTTATGCGATCCGAAATTGGAGTGGGAGAGAAGGGCGACTTTTGGCGTGATGCCAAAACGCTTGATCTCTTCGGCGGCCATAATGGTCATTTCAGATATTTGCGAAATGCTCGGGTTCGGGTTCACATGCGTGTCGCATACGAAATAGGTGCCTTTGGGGACGATGAGTGCGCGCAGGGCGGCCGCCGTTTCAACACCGGGTTTCAGACCGATGATATCTTTGATGTGCCCAAGATGATCATGGAAGTCACCGATGCAACCGCAAACGACCGCATCCGCCTGTCCCATCTGGACCATCAAAGCGCCGATCACGGTCGGTTGTGTGCGGACCACGAGCTTGGCAACCGCGGGGGTCACGCCATTGCGCTCCATCAGGCCGTGATAGGTTTCCCAATAGGATTTGTAACGCGGATCGTTCTGCGGATCGACGAGTTCGAAATCTTTATCGATTTCCATGCGCAGGCGCAGGCGGCGGACGCGGACATCAACGACTTCGCGACGGCCAATCACGACCGGATGGGCAACGCCTTCGTCAATCGTCATCTGTACGGCGCGCAGGACGTGATCTTCTTCGCCTTCGCAATAGACGACGCGTTTCTTGTTTTTCTTGGCGCGTGCGAAAATCGGACGCATCGCCATGGTGGAGCGGGCGAAATATTGCTGGAGCTTTTGTTTATAAGCATCCCAGTCTTCGATTGGGCGGACGGCCACGCCGGATTCGATCGCGGCCTTGGCCACGGCGATCGTCACCTCGGTAATCAAACGCGGATCGAACGGTTTGGGGATCATGTAATCCGGACCGAATTCCAGCGATTCGCCGGAATAGGTGGAAATAACTTCATCCGTTGCTTCTTTGCGGGCGAGGGCGGCAATAGCCTTCACGCAGGCAATCTTCATTTCTTCGTTGATCGCCGTCGCGCCGACATCGAGCGCGCCACGGAAAATGAACGGGAAACAAAGAACGTTGTTCACCTGATTGGGGAAGTCGGAACGGCCGGTGCAGATGATGGCATCGGGTTTTCCCTTGCGCGCTTCATCGGGCATGATTTCCGGCGTGGGGTTCGACAGCGCCATAATCAGCGGTGCATCCGCCATCTTTGAAATCATGTCGGCGTTGGCAACATTCGGACCCGAAAGGCCGAGGAAGATATCCGCGCCTTCCAATGCATCGGTCAATGTGCGGGCGTTGGTGTCGTTCGCGAATTCCGCTTTGTATTTATCCATCCCGCCTTCGCGGCCCTTATAGATAACGCCGTTGCGGTCACAGACGATGATATTATCTTTGGGCAGGCCGAGGGAGTGTAGAAGATGCAAACAGGCAAGGGCGGATGCACCCGCGCCGTTCGCCACAAGGCGCACATCGGTGATCTTGCGGCCTTTCAGTTCCAGCCAGTTGAGGAACGCGGCGGAAACAATGATCGCCGTGCCGTGCTGGTCGTCATGGAAGACCGGAATCTTCATCCGCTCGCGCAGGCGGCGTTCAATTTCAAAACATTCGGGCGCCTTGATGTCTTCCAGATTAATTCCGCCGAACGATGGCTCTAGGCGGGCAACAGTTTCGACAAACATGTCGATGTCCGTTTCATCGACTTCGATATCGAACGAATCGATGTTGGCGAATTTTTTGAAAAGGACGGCTTTACCTTCCATCACGGGTTTGGAAGCCAGCGCGCCGATATTGCCAAGGCCCAAAACGGCGGTGCCGTTCGAAATAACGGCGACGATGTTTCCGCGCGATGTGTAGTCGAGCGCTTTTAGCGGGTCTTTTTCAATTTCAAGGCAGGGGACGGCCACGCCGGGGGAATAGGCAAGGCTAAGGTCTCGCTGAGTTGCGAGCGGTGTCGTCGGTTTGATCGAGATCTTTCCGGGAGTCGGATTGCGGTGATACTCTAAAGCTGCGTCCCGCAGTTCATCGGACATTATGATAACCCTCTATCAAGATAATGAATATCACCCCGCCGGGGTGATTAAAATGGTGCGGCCAAGAAGACTCGAACTTCCACGGGATTTCTCCCACAGCGACCTCAACGCTGCGCGTCTACCAATTCCGCCATGGCCGCGGATTTTGTCCGTTAAGACAGAGGTTTCGTATCAAAAGCGGGGGGGAGGAGCAAGCCTTCCCTGCGCTGCGATGCAAGATATCTAGAGAAATGCGTTTCCCTCGTCAACGGCTCTTTTTTCGAACTTGCACTTTTGTTGGTGAACTGGTTTGGATAGCCCATGGAATGGATCACGGAAACCGGATTGGTTAAATACGAACCTGCCGTTAAATTGATGGAGGAGCGGGTGGCGGGTATTCGGTCCGGTGCGGCAGACGAGCTTGTTTGGTTATTAGAGCATCCACCGCTTTACACGGGCGGGACGAGCGCCAAACCCGAAGACCTCCTCAATCCACAATTCCCGGTTTTTGAAACGGGGCGGGGCGGGGAATTCACCTATCACGGGCCGGGTCAGCGGGTTGCCTATGTGATGCTTGATCTTAAAAAGCGACAGCAAGCCCCTGATATCAAAAAATATGTTTGTCAGCTGGAGGAGTGGGTGATCCGCTCTCTGGCGCATTTTGGTGTCATGGGGGAGCGCAGGGCAGGCCGCGTGGGAATCTGGGTTGTAACGCCTTTAGGGGAGAAAAAAATCGCTGCCATCGGGGTGCGTATTCGCCACTGGGTCACTTATCACGGCATTGCCATAAACGTGAACCCTGACCTGAGCCATTTTAACGGGATCGTGCCCTGCGGCATTTCTGATTACGGCGTGACATCACTGCACGACCTTGGCATGCACATCAGCATGGCGGAATTGGATGCCGTCCTGAAGCAGGAATTCAATTCTGTCTTTATGTAAAAATTGACAAAATCTCAGGTTGTTTTAAATTGTTGCTGTGCAAAAGTCTTTGACCCTTTCGCAAATCTGGCTTCAAACCAACGGTATTCATATCGAAGGGGATCTGGTTTATCTGCGGGTCAAGTCAGCAGAGTGCCCCGTTTCATTTTTGCCCAATCGGCCGTGGCTGGCATCCTATAGCAGGCTCGATGCCGACCATTGGGAAGTCGGGATCCGCGATCTGGTCGCTTTGAACAGGGTGCTTGTGCGCGGGGATGTATTCGAGGGAGAGTCGATTCAATGGTCATTCCATCGTTTGGATGACGAAGCCGCCGCCAATAGTATTCATGCGCACATCAATGGTTTCAAAGGTGTGCCTACGGATGGTGTATGGCACGGGATAGTGGTGAGCAAGAGTGCGGTGACGTCAAGATTTCATGTTCAACCACTGACGCCAGTACAGGATTCGCATGATCCGAGTCCTTGATCAATCGGCGGCTATTGGCAGACGCTGCGCTTCGGCATAACGGGCGCAAAATTCTACTAATTTATCAATATCTCTCTTTAATATGTTGTAATTCAAC
Organism: uncultured Alphaproteobacteria bacterium; assembly: GCA_965650865.1. Classification (GTDB taxonomy): domain Bacteria; phylum Pseudomonadota; class Alphaproteobacteria; order Micavibrionales; family Micavibrionaceae; genus Micavibrio_A. The sequence continues at coordinate 12,879 of CBFGQF010000004.1, forward strand.
GATTTTTTATACGTTTTCTCATCCAGATAAAGCTTTCGCGATACCTCGATCTGGATCGAATGGCGGCCCGTTGCCGGGGCAGAATAACGGCGTACCAGTTCGACCCCTTTATATGGGTCATTGATCGCAACTTTATATCCAAGACCTTTCAGGAAGTCCCTGATTGAATGCGTAAAATCAATGTCGCAGGTTGTGCCATCACGGTCTCCCAGAACGAAGTCGGCTGACTTGAGCGGGCTGGCGCGAAACGTCTGGTTTTCGGCGCTGGGCATGGAGTGACAATTGATATGCCAGACCGCGCCAAAGTCATAATGCGTCTTTTCGATGACCCGTTCCAGCGTGTCATGATAGGGACGATAATATCGTTCTATCCTGTGCTGGATTTCCGGAATGGTCAGTTGACGATTATAAACCGGCATGCCGGGGCGCACGAGGCGGCGGATCAAACCGATTCCGGCGTGGGAGCGCGCGGTCGTTGCAATTTCATGTGGCCAAAGGTCATCGAGCAGATCGGGATCTATGTCTTTCTCACACCGGTTGGTGTCGATATAGGAGCGCGGAAATTCGGCGCAGAGCAGGGCCGCGCCATAATCTGGGGCGGAGGAGAATAAATCATCCACAAACTTATCCTCAGCCTTTTCCAGAATGTCAAAGCTGCAGGCATAATGGAAATCAGCGGGATAGCGGGTGCCGCTATGGGGGGAATCGAACACCAGCGGGCAGCGGGATTTCGGTTCTATCAGCGTCAATACGCCGTCAATCGAAGTCTTGTGTAACATGTTCATTTCTATATATAGTTTCCCCGATTGTCATCCTGAGCGCAAGCGAAGGATCTCATATTTCACATTTTCGAGATTCTTCAATCGCTTCGCTCTTTCATAAATGACATAAAGCAAATATTGAGGGATTGAGATGCACGATATAAAGGCGATCCGCCAGGACCCGGCGGCGTTTGACAAGGCGATGAAACGGCGCAAGCTGGAACCGCAATCCCAGAAAATTCTTGAACTTGATGAGCGTCGTCGTGAGCTACAGACAGAGCTTCAACAAATTCAGCAAAAAAGAAACGAAATATCTAAAGAAATTGGAATTGCGAAATCCAAAGGGGAAGATGTTTCAGCATTAATGGAAAAAGTAGAGCATCTCAAAGGCGGTACTTTTACAAGAGAAGAAGAAGAGCGAGATATCGCAAAACAGCTTCACACGATTTTATCGAGCCTTCCAAATGTTCAGGCCGCCGATATTCCGGATGGCGCGGATGAGGAAGACAATGTCGAAATCCGCAAAGTCGGCGAGCCAAAGAACAAGAATTCCGAAACGCCGGATCACGTTGCGATCGGCGAAGCGCTCGGCATGATGGATTTCGAAACCGCCGCCAAAATGTCCGGCAGTCGTTTTGTAATTTTGTCATCCGGCATAGCCCGTCTTGAGCGCGCACTGGCGCAATTCATGCTGGATACCCACACGCTGGAGCATGGGTATACGGAAGTATCCCCGCCGGTTCTGGTGAATGACAAAACCATGTTTGGAACAGGGCAGTTGCCTAAATTCCGCGATGACCAGTTCCAGACGACCCGCGGTGACTGGCTGGTTCCGACCGCCGAAGTGCCGCTGACCAACATCGTTGCCGATGAAATCGTTGACGAGGAATCCTTGCCCCGCCGTTATACGGCCTTTACGCCGTGTTTCCGCCAGGAAGCGGGGGCCGCGGGTAAAGATACCAAAGGCATGATCCGCCAGCACCAGTTCTATAAGGTGGAAATGGTCTCCATCACCAAGCCGGAAGATTCAGAGGCCGAGCATCAGCGCATGACGCAATGCGCCGAAAACATCCTGAAAAAACTCGATATTCCATTCCGCACGATTGTTCTTTGCACGGGCGATGCTGGGTTTACGTCCTATAAGACCTATGACATCGAAGTCTGGCTGCCGGGCCAAAACCGCTACCGCGAGATTTCAAGCTGTTCGAATTGTCAGGATTTTCAGGCCCGCCGCATGAATGCCCGCTGCCGCGCCAAGGGCGAAAAGGAAACGCGTTTCGTTCACACGCTGAACGGTTCGGGCCTCGCCGTCGGTCGCACCCTGATCGCGGTTTTGGAAAATTATTATGACCCCACCGATGGCGGTGTTTTCGTGCCGGAAGTGCTCAAACCCTATATGGGCGGGCTTACGAAAATCGTTAAGGCGTAAGTTTTTTTCATTGCCGCGGCGCGCCGCGGCAATGACGGTGGAAAGGTGGGCCGGACGTTTGCCTTTACAAGATTCACGGGATGACTCACAATAGGGAGGCTTGACCACTCCCTATTCGAAAGCACGCCCGCTGTGAACGCCCAAAACGCCAAAATCGCCCGTTTGATTATGTATCTGCGCCAGAATGGCATCACGGATGTCAACGTCCTGTCCGCCATTGAACGTATCCCGCGCGAAAAATTCATCACGCCGCAGATGATCGACAAGGCTTGGGAAGACATGGCCATTCCCATCGGGCGCGGGCAGACGATTTCACAACCCCTAGTCGTCGCCGCGATGACGCAGGCGCTGGAACTCACCGACCGTCACAAGGTTTTGGAGATCGGCACGGGGTCCGGCTATCAGGCCTGTATCCTTTCCAAAATTTGTCGCCGCGTTTATTCGATTGAACGGCATAAACCGCTTCTTGAAGGCGCGGAGAAAATCTTTACTGATCTTCATATCCGGAATATCACGGCGATCTGCGCCGATGGCATGAAGGGCTGGCCGCGCATTCACGGCATCGATCAGGCGCCGTTCGACCGCATCATCGTCACCGCGGCGGCGCGGGAAAGGCCGCCTTCGGCCCTGATCGACCAGCTTGTCGTCGGCGGCATCATGATTGTTCCCGTAGGCGGGCCGGGGGAGCAAGTTCTTCGCCGTTATTATAAAGAAAGCGAAGATGCTTATTCGTACCGTGATTTGATGCCCGTTCGTTTTGTGCCGCTGCTGCCCGATATTGCCTCTGATAAGGAGGGGGCGGGGGAGGTAGCCGCGTGAGACGTTTCCTGTCATTGCGAGCGAAGCGAAGCAATCCAAGCAAGGCTGATTTAAAGCGATATCGTATGGATTGCCGCGTCGCTGCGCTCCTCGCAATGACATCTTGTGTGGTTCTGTCATCCTGCTGGACGCCGACCGGAACCCAAAAACCCGTTGAAGTTATCAATTACGGCGCACGCGGCGGTGCAGGCAGCGCGGGCATTCATACGGTGTTAAAGGGCGATACGGTTTACACGGTCTCGCAAAGATACAATCTTCCGCTGCGTGAAATCATTGCTCTCAATAATCTGTCTGCACCCTATAATCTGCCTTCGGGATACCGTCTCAAATTACCGCCGCCGAATGAATATAAGGTTCATGTGGGGGATACGCTCAATACAATCTCCAAGATGTTCGGTGTGTCGGTGAGCGAAACGGCACGCCTGAACAACCTGTCCGACCCTTATATTATACGTCAGGGACAAATACTGCGCTTACCATCGGCGCAACCGAAACTGGAAGAAGAATTTGCCGCCAATCCGCCGCCGCCACGCTCTCTCACATCCGAAGAGCTTGAGGCGACGCAAGCGCCCATGAAAGTTGGCGCGGTAGAATCCGAAGTTCTGCCACCTCCGGATGGTGCGGTGGCCAAATCAGGGCCTTTCCCGCCGCAGCCAGAGGCCAAGGCGGTTCCGGCGGAAAGCCAGAAAACGGCGGCAACAGCAGCGACCAAGCCATCGCCTGCCCCGAAAATCCCGCCGCGCGGGTCCGGCAAGTTCATGCGGCCTGTCGATGGCAAGGTGATTTCGAATTATGGCCCCAAGGAAGGCGGACTTCATAATGATGGTATCAATATCAAGGCCGCGCGCGGCACGCCGGTGCGATCCGCCGAAAATGGTGTTGTGGCCTATGCGGGGAGTGAGCTTCAAGGCTACGGCAATTTGATTCTGGTGCGCCACGCAGACCGTTGGATGACGGCCTATGCGCATCTGGACAAAATGCTTGTCAAAAAAGGTGAAGTGGTAAAAGTCGGGCAATCGATAGGCACCGTTGGCGCGACAGGGCAGGTGGATTCACCGCAGCTTCACTTTGAAATCCGCCGCGGCACGCAGGCCGTCAATCCCGATCCTTATTTATAACATTTGGGGGGCAATACGGTCATCCGGCGCCATGGAACGCGCAATATGGCGCAGGACCCCCAGCTCTCTTTCAGCATTCTCGCGGACCGATTCTTCCAGCGCGGAATATTCCTGCGTCTTGAAAACGGGTTTGCCATCAATGAGGGAGCGCAGGAACATTGAGCGGTGGTGGATATAGTTTTCCTCCCCGATAGCCGGAACATATTCACGGGCGATGCCATAGGCGTAACGCATATAACGAGTAGGCGTACTGCCCAGAACAGACATGTCGATATCCATGAGTAAGGCTGCTTCGTAGTCATCTTCCGGCGCGTCATGTGTTTCTGTCATACGGATCAATTCCATCGCGCGTTCCACGATAGGCGCGCCAATGCCCCGCCCTGACATTATTTTACCGCAGGCCTGTGCGCTTGCTTCCTCATTGGAAAGACCGCCGTCCTGATTTCCCGTTTTATAGACGAAATCATGATACAGGATAGCCGCCTTGATCGCCCGCCGTTCATCAAGGGGATGGTTTTCTGCCTCGCGAAGCATTTCCGCGATATGGGTCAATGTGTGATAGGCGCGGTGCCGTTCGCCATAGGCCGTGCGCAGGTCGTGGAACAATTGCAACAAATCGTTATGCGAAGCCTTGGTAAAAACTTCGGATAGATTTTTGCGGATAATCAAATCGCGTTCATGGTCTTTCATAACAAACTCTTTTTCTGCGTTCTCGCGATGTGCTGGATTCACCGCAGCTTCACTTTGAAATCCGCCGCGGCACGCAGGCGGTCAATCCCGATCCTTATTTATAAGGGACGGTAACCCAAACTTTCGTTATGAGCGGAAGCGGCTTTTTTAGCGCCTTGGATATTGCCATGAAAAAAGCGGTCCGCCACAGATGTAAGTTTCAAATAGTTGTTGCCAACCAGTTCGATGTCATCAGGCTTTGCACCTGTCACTTCAGCCAAATATTCTTCTTGATGGAATTGAAATCCTAAAACCCTGTGCTCTCTTAAAAACGTAAGCGCAGCGCGTGTAGCTTGGCCACCTGTTTTGCTCATAATACAAACTCCTAAAAATGGAATATATACATAATCATTTGGCTTGGTGCAAGTTTTTCTTCTGTTGCCCAGCGATATGCTGGATGAACTGCCATGCAACGCGGCCGGAACGACTCCCTCGTGTTCTGAACCACTCGATGGCTTCGGCTTCGTCGAACTTCAGGCCGTATTCCCTGGTGTAATTTTTAATCATCAAAAGATAGTCATCCTGGGAGCACGGATAAAATCCAAGCCACAAACCGAAACGGTCGGAGAGGGAGACTTTTTCCTCAACGCTTTCTCCCGGGTGGATAGCGGTGCCGCGCTCGTTCTCGATCATATCGCGCTTGAGCAAATGGCGGCGGTTCGATGTCGCATAAAAAACGACGTTGGCGGGGCGGGTTTCAATTCCGCCCTCTAAAACCGCTTTCAATGACTTGTAATGGTTGTCCTGTTCATCGAATGATAAATCATCGCAAAAAAGGATAAAGCGATGATCTTTCTCTTCGCGCAGGACATCAAGGAGCAGGGGAAGCGTTCCGATATCATCGCGGTAAATCTCGATCAGCTTAAGCGGGTGGTCTTTCGCCAGTTCGGCATGAATGGATTTAACAAGCGAGCTTTTCCCCGTGCCGCGCGCCCCCCAGAGAAGGGCGTTGTTGGCGGAAAACCCTTCGGCAAACTGCCGCGTATTGTTTAGCAAAGTTTCAATTTGCGGCGTGATGCCGACGAGAAGGGAAAGGGGAAGCGCGCCGGTGTCCGTAACAGGTTTCAGACGGTGCGCGTTTGCCTGCCATAGCCATGAACCGGCGTCCGTCCAGTCAGGTGCGGTAGCCATACCCGTTCCGGCCTGCGCTTCGAGTGCCGCAGCCACCCTTTCGAGCAGCTTTTCCAAGGATTTGGCCTGTGAATCGTCCATTTTTAGCCCTTGCCTTTGTGGTCCGCCCCGTTATAGTCCCTCCCATACGGAATTGACAATCAAATTATCAAAAAGGAGCATGCCCCCATGCTGATTACTCCCGCCCACGCGCAAGACACCACGACAACGGCAACGACGGCCGAAACCGCCGTTCCGGCAACGGATCCGGCCATGGCCGCCGCGCCCGATACCGGCGCCATCATGATGCAGAACATCGCGATGATCGTGATCCTCGTCATCATGTTCTATTTCCTTTTGATCCGTCCGCAACAAAAGCGTTTCAAGGAGCACAAGGAAATGGTCGATGCCCTGAAAAAAGGCGACCGTGTTATCACGGGCGGCGGCCTGATCGGCACCATCGACACGCTGGTCAATGATCAGGAAGTGATCGTTGACCTTGGCGATACAAAAGTCACGGCCCTGCGTTCGATGATCCAGGCAAAGACAGACACGACAACCGCCAAAAAATAACGAAGACATAGACCCATGGTACAAATGCCTCTCTGGAAACGGGTTTTGACGATCGGCGCTGTGCTGATGTCCGTCCTGTTTGCGCTTCCGAATGTCCTGCCGCATGACACGGTGGAATCCATACAGAAGGCCGTACCATGGGCCAAAACGGTCAATCTCGGCCTCGATCTGCAAGGGGGATCGCACATCCTTTTGCAGATTGATCTGGAGGCCGTCACGAAACAACGCGCCGATGATATCATCTCCTCCCTGCGCCCCGTTCTTCGCGAACAGCGTATAGGATATCGCAAGCTTGAGGCCGAAATCGCCGGCGTGGCGATCACCATGCGCGATGTGGCGGATGAACCCGCGATCCGCAAGGCGCTCCTTGAAATCGACAACAACCTGACGGTCACGGTCGAAGGGGATGTTGTTCGCGGATCGTATTCCACGGTCGGCGATCGCCAGTTACGCGAACAAATTATTTCTCAATCCATCGAAATCGTCCGCCGCCGCATTGATGAGACGGGGACGAACGAACCAAGCATTACCCGTCAGGGTGATGACCGTATCGTGGTTCAGCTGCCGGGGGTGGATGATCCTGACCGCGTTAAAACGCTGCTTGGTAAAACCGCCGCGCTGTCCTTCCACATGGTCAATATGGATGTCATGAACAGCGATGTCCGCGGCAGCGGCGGCGATTTGATTCTGCCAATGACCGAACGTCCCGGCGAAACGATGGCCGTTGAACGCCGTGCAACGATTACGGGTGATATGCTGGTCAGCGCCCAATATTCGCCTGATGAAAACGGCCAGCCCGCGGTGTCTTTCCGTTTCAACCCCGTTGGCACCAAGCGTTTCTGCGAAGTATCGCAGGCCAATATCGGGCGCCTGTTCGCCATTGTCCTTGATAACGAAATTATTAGCGCGCCTGTCATACGTTCCGCCATCTGCGGTGGAGCGGGACAAATTTCGGGCAATTTCAGCCTGAAGGAAGCCAACGATCTTGCCGTTCTCCTACGCGCCGGTGCCCTGCCTGCTCCGCTTCACATTATTGAAGAACGCACGGTCGGGCCCTCGCTTGGCGCGGATTCCATTGCGGCCGGCGAAAAGGCCGCGTTGCTCGGCCTCGCGCTTGTTTTTGTGCTTATGATCGGCGGTTATGCGCTGTTTGGCGTGTTCGCCTGTATCGGCATGCTGATCAACCTGATCATCTGTTTTGCCGTGATGTCGGTGATGCAGGCGACGCTCACCATGCCGGGGATTGCGGGCCTTGTCCTGACCGTTTGTATGTCGGTGGATGCCAACGTTTTGATTTTCGAACGCATCCGCGAAGAGCTGCGCACCGGCAAGACGCCGATCGCGGCCATCGACAGTGGTTTCAAGATTGCGTTCGGTACGGTGGCGGATACAAACCTGACCGCCCTTTTTGCCGCGCTTATTCTCTATGCGTTCGGAACGGGACCGATCAAAGGCTTTGCGGTGACAACCGCGATTGGCGTCATCGCATCGTTCTTTACGGCGATCGCCGTTGTCCGCCTTATGATTATCTGGTGGATCGGCCGCCGCCGCCCTACCGACGTTCCGGTGTAAAAGAAGGAAGTTTGCCCCATGTGGAAAGGTATTAAATCGGTTCCGGACGATGTGAACATAGACTTTATGGGTCAACGCCATATCGCCTATGTCATCACGTTCCTGATGATTGCGGTATCCGTGTTCTTTCTGGTCACACGCGGATTGAATTACGGGATTGATTTCACGGGCGGTACGCTCATTGAAATCGCAACGGAACAAACGCCCGATCTTGCGGGACTGCGCGAAGATTTAAACAATCTGGATCTTGGTGAAATTTCCATACAGGAATTCGGGAACCCGAACCATTTGCTTTTGCGTGTTCCGGCGCAGGACGGCGCAGCAGAGGCACAAACCGCAGCGATTAATGTTGTAAAGGCGCAAATCAACGAACAATACGCGGATGTCGATTACCGCCGTGTGGAATTTGTGGGGCCGCAAGTCGGTGAGGAATTGAAGATGAAGGGGCTTTATGCCGTTGTCTTTTCATTGCTCGGCATCATGGCCTATGTATGGTTCCGTTTTGAATGGCAATTCGGGGTGGCATCGATTCTGTCGATTGTCCATGACGTGATCGTGGTCCTTGGCTTTATGGCGTTTACCGGAAAAACATTCGACCTGACAACGCTTGCGGCTATATTGATGGTTGCTGGTTTTTCGATCAACGACACGGTGGTCTGTTTCGACCGTATCCGCGAGATCCTGCGCAAATACCGCAAAAAATCATTGATCGAAATTTGCAATATCGCGCTGAACCAGACGCTTTCCCGGACGATCATGACCGGTGCGCTGAGTATCCTCGCGCTGGTTGCTCTTTGGGTGTTCGGCGGTGAGGTCATCCAGAGCTTTGTTGATGCGCTGCTCTTCGGGTTTATCGTCGGTATTTATTCCTCGATTTATGTCGCCGCGCCGCTGCTGCTCCATCTGGGCGTTCGCCGCGAACCCGAAACCGAGGAAAAACCGGCCTGATGGGGCTTTGGGCCATTGTTTTTCGGCCAAAAGCCTTTATTCTGTGGCCGTTGAGAAATTGACCCAAGAGGAAACCGCCATGACTCGTTCTGTCTATACCACGTTGTTGCTTGGTGCCGCCGTGATCGCCATAAGTGCTTGTAGCAGCAGCAAAGGGCCGGGCGCTCTTGGAAGCAAGAATGATATTGTGGTCCGCAACAACGGCATGCCTGGCGCGAATACCGAAGCGCCGTTGCCTCCGTCATCCGGCGGTGATGCCGCAATTTCCAGCACCGTTGAAAGCGTGGAGCCCAATCCTGCCGCCGCCGTTGAAACGCCCGAGGCCTTGGCCGCACCTGTAACAGAGCAACAGCCCCTTCCATCGACCGAACCGGCAGTAGAGCAGGCCGTTCAACAGGCAGACGACGCAAATGCGCCCGTTCCGGCCACCACAACAACACCGATGAATGACGGCACTGCCGCCAGCACGGCCCCTGCAACCGATACGGTTCCTGCCGATATTGTCGCACCGGCACCCGTCACGCAGGAACAAACAACGCCTGTCCAGACACCTGCGCCAGCTCCGGCTGCGGCTCCCGTATCTTCCGCGCCGCCCGTCGGCACGCCGATTGAAACGCCATCTGCGACAGGTGCGCCGATCGTTCCCGACGATGCGCCTGCCGCTGCCGTAGAGGCATTGGGTGCCCGCAAGGTTTCCCCATCCAGTGTCTATCCGGCGGAAGATTATCCGCCGGAAGCGCTTGTTGATCAGGCCGCGCCATCGGCTGTTTCTACTACACCGGCCCCTGTCGCCGCGCCTGCGCCATCCGCCGCTCCGTCCGTTCCGGCGGAAGGCCCGTACAGCTATAAACCGCTTCCATCCGGATCGACTTACAACGCCGATCCGAATGCGCCTTATTCCCCTTCGGCGGCTTCGGCAAACACAGCGGTGGCGCCGTCTTCCGTTGCACCCGCGGTTCCAACCGTTTCTGGCGGCCTGAGCGATCCTGCCACGATCAAAGCAGCGCAAGCCGCGCTAAAACTCAAAGGGGTTTATAGCGGCGCGGAAACGGGCACGATTGATGCGGCATTCCTGAATGCGTTGACAAAATATCAAGGCGATAACGGCCTGCCGATGGGCGGCCTGAACACCGAAACCCTGCGCAGCCTCGGGATCATTCAATAACCCCCCATCATGGATGTCACGCCACTCATTCCCGAAGGCCGCCAGATTATCCAGTCCTATGGGCCTGCCGGATTTAAAATCAACGGCCGGGTTCATAACGGCGGCGTCATCGTCTATCCCGAAAAAACCTTGGAATGGCTCTCATCTTCTTTTTCGGCTCTCGATGAATCCGCCTTTGATATCTTGGTTCCAGAGTCGAATAACATAGATGTCGTCCTGCTCGGCACCGGCGCACGTCAGGAATTTTTTTCACCAAAATTGAAACAGGCCTTAAAAGAAAAGGGCCTGTCCGTCGAGGCGATGGATAGCGGCGCGGCATGCCGTACATATAATGTTTTAATGAGCGAAGGGCGGCGTGTGGTCGC
>CBFGQF010000005.1:0-22824 GCA_965650865.1 uncultured Alphaproteobacteria bacterium
AGGAACGATTTCCAACCATTTGATTTCACGAAATTTTCGGCCCTTACTTTTGAGCCGCTCGATAGCCGCCGTTTTCCCGCCATAAACTATGCCTATGATTGTCTGGAACAGGGGGGAGCCGCCTGTCTGGCCATGAATGCGGCGAATGAAATAGCCGTCGATGCGTTTTTAAATGGGCAGATCGGCTATCTCTCTATCTTTGAAACCGTAAAAGACGTGGTGGAGGCATCAGGCAGTCCGAAACTGGATGACCTGCAATCCATTCTCGATTACGATCAGCAGGTGCGCGCCGTAGCAAAGCAGCGTATACTGGAAATAACTCAGTCTAACCGGAAAGTATCATGAATTCGATTTTTGACATCGTCCAGCTGGTCTTTAGCAATGTCTGGCTGTATGGCGGCACGTTTCTCCTCGTCCTCTCCATTCTCGTGTTCGTCCATGAATGGGGGCACTATATTACCGCCCGCATGTGCGGCGTTCGGGTGGAAACCTTTTCCATCGGCTTCGGTAAAGAATTGTTCGGATGGAACGACAAACATGGCACACGCTGGAAATTCTCCCTGATTCCCCTCGGCGGGTTCGTCAAAATGTATGGCGATACTGACCCGGCCAGCGCAGGACATAAGGATTCCGTGGCAGAGGGGGATACAGTCCGCCCAATGAACGAGATCGAGCGCAAAAGCGCCTTTTTTGCCAAGCCCGTATGGCAGCGTGCCTTGATCGTTTTTGCCGGTCCGGCGATCAACTTCCTGTTTGCGATTCTGCTGTTATCCATTCTTTATGCGACCTATGGCCAGCCGGTAACGCCGCCCACGGCGTCCGCTATTGTCAAAGGCTCCGCCGCCGAACTGGCAGGTTTTGAACCGCACGACCGCGTCATCGCGATCGACGGGGAACCGGTCCAGCGTTTCGAAGACATCCGCCAGCGGGTCGCGATCGCGCTCGACACACCCATGAAATTCACCGTTCTACGTGACGGGCAGGAAGTGGAACTCACGGCGACGCCGGAACGCGACACGTTCTCCGACCGTTTCGGTTTTCAACATTCCCGCGGGCTTCTGGGCCTGATCGGGGCAGTAAACGGGTTTGATGTGGGCCGGATATCCGCGATTAATGGCACGCCGGTCAGTGAAGGGGATAATATTGTCGGCAAGATACAGGACTCCTTCAACAAGGATCTGGAAATAACCATCAAGGGTCTTGAGGGCGGGGAAGACAGCGTGCTGATCCTTCATCCGCTGGCCGATCTTAACGACAAGCTCGGCACGGATGATGAAACACAGGGCAATCTGTTGATTATCTCCGAAAAAGTCGGCAGCGACATCGTAACCTATAGCCCGCTTTCCAGTGTGGGAGCGGCGGTCCGCGAAACAGCCGAAGTCACCAAAGGCACCCTGACGGCTTTGGGGCAGATTTTCACGGGAACGCGTAGCGCCAAGGAGCTGGGCGGCCTCATCCGTATCGGCGCGATGGCGGGCGATATGGCGGCCGCCGGCCTGATCGCGGTGGTGACCTTCACGGCCCTTCTGTCGATCAATCTGGGGCTTATTAACCTTTTCCCGATTCCGGTTCTGGATGGTGGACACCTTGTCTTCTACGCCGTGGAAGCGGTCAAGGGCTCCCCGATTCCGGAAAAAGGGCAGGAATATGCCTTCCGTGTCGGCTTTACCTTGTTGATTGGTCTTATGGTATTTGCGAACCTCAGCGATATTTTACAGCTGATACTTTAACTTAAGGCGTTTCAGGGGGGTTGTAAGCCCCCCTAAAATCATCTACTCATTTAGACTGTATACAACTGTCTAATCGATCCGGATGAAGCGACCGACATGTCCCGTTTTTACCTTTTTACCCTGACCCTTTTCCTGTCCCTTATGAGCGTTTCCGCGGCCTTCGCCGAACCGCTCCGCGAAGTGCGCATCGAGGGCGCGCAGCGTGTGGAACCGTCGACCATTCTGACCTATCTCAATATGCCAACGGGGTCGGACCTCAACGATGATTCCCTGAACGAGGGACTAAAGAATTTGTTTGCGACCGGCCTGTTCGCGGATGTGCGCATGAAGCACCAGAACGGCATCCTTCTGGTCGATGTTGCCGAAAACCCGATCATCAATGAAATTGCCTTCGAAGGAAACGACCGTATCGAAGACAATGAACTGATGGCCGAAATCGGCCTGCGCCCGCGTCAGGTCTACACAAAAACCAAGGTACAAAACGATGTTGCGCGTATCTATCAACTCTATCAACGCGGCGGCCGTTTTGCCGTGGATGTCGAACCGAAGATTATCGAACTCGATCAAAACAGGGTGAACCTTGTTTTTGAAATCGTCGAAGGCGATGTTACGGACATCAGTGGCATCAAATTCGTCGGTAACAAGGCGTTCGACGATGATCAGCTTCGCAGCGAACTCAGCACCAAGGAAGAGCGCTGGTACCGTTTCTTTGCAACCGATGACCGTTATGACGAAGACCGCGTCAAATTCGACGAGGAACTTTTGCGCCGTTTCTACCTGAAGAACGGTTATGCCGATTTCCGGGTCCTGTCCTCTGTCGCCGAACTCTCGGAAGACAAGAAAAGCTTTTACCTGACCTTTACGGTGGAAGAAGGCCCGCGCTATGCCATTTCCGGTATTGCCATTACATCCGATCTGCGCGGGTTCGACGGCAATGTTCTGCGTGATTCCGTGACCTTTGTTCCGGGTGAGTGGTATAACGCCGATGCCGTCCAGAACAGCGTCGATAAAATGACTGACAAGCTCGGCGATCTTCAATATGCCTTCGTCGATATTGACCCGCGCGTGAACCGCAATATGGCGGACAACACCGTTGAAATCGACTTCCAGATCGCGGAATCGCCGCGCGTGTTTGTCGAGCGCATCGACATTCACGGCAACGTCCGCACGATCGACAAAGTCATCCGCCGTGAAATGATGCTGGTCGAAGGCGACCCGTTCAGCAAATCCAAACTCGCACGTTCCGAACAGCGCCTGCGCAATCTTGCCTATTTCGAAAATGTCACGATCAAGACCTTGCCGGGCAGCGCGCCTGATAAGACAGTCATTGACATTCAGGTTGCCGAACAATCCACGGGTGAACTTTCCATCGGGGCCGGTTTCTCGACCTCGGACGGTCCGCTCGCCGACCTGCGTATTCGTGAACGCAACCTTCTGGGCAAAGGGCAGGACCTGACCTTTGCAACGACGATTGCCGGTAAACGCACGGAATTCGATGCGTCCTTCACAGAGCCTTACTTCCTTGACCGCGATATGTCGGCGGGCGTCGATGCCTTCCACGTAACGCGCGATCTGCAAGATGAAAGCTCGTACGACCAACGCCGCACCGGCGGTGCGCTCCGCATGGGCTACCCGCTTTCCGAACATATGCGCCAGTCATGGAAATACCGCCTTGAAAGCAACGAGATCAGGAATGTCGATGCCAATGCCTCGCTTTACATCCGTCAGCAGGAAGGCAAACGTGTAACATCTGCTGTTTCCCAACGTCTGTCCTATGACACGCGCGATTCCATCCAGTTCCCGGCCGAAGGTTTGTACTCTTGGCTTGATCTGGAAGGGGCCGGGCTTGGCGGCGATGCCAAATATGTCTCCGGTTCCATCGGTTCCAGCTATTACATCCCATTCTACGACAAAAAGGTCGTGCTGAATTTCATGGGAGAGACCGGTGCCATTCAGGGTATTTCCGATGAAGATGTTCGCATCAATGAACGCTATTTCCTTGGCGGCGACAATCTTCGCGGCTTTGAACGCGGCGGCGTGGGACCGCGCGATACGGCGACAAATGACGCTCTCGGCGGGAATTATTTCTACCGCGGTACGGCAGAACTTTCGTTCCCGATCGGCCTGCCGGAAGAAATGGGAATTGCCGGACATGCCTTTAGTGACTTCGGTTCTCTCTGGAGCCTTGATGATGTGTCGGGCGTGAATATCGTCGATGAAAACAGCATCCGTGCCTCTGCCGGTCTTGGTGTCTCATGGCGTTCTCCGATGGGGCCTGTGCGTGTCGATGTGGCCTTCCCCTATACCAAGGAAGATTATGACGAGGAAGAGAATTTCCGCTTTAGCTTTGGCACGCGGTTCTAGTTCTCTGGCCACGATTATTTAAAGAAGAGGTTTTCTATGACTTATCGCGTGTTCGTGGTTGTGCTTGTTGCCGCCCTGATAACATCTGTAACTTTGCCGTCCGTCGCCCGCGCTGCGGCGCCGAATATTGGGATTGTGGATGTCGAAAAAATTCTTGCCGAATCCAAAGCGGCGCAGGATTTGCAGCAGCAATTGCAATCCAAGAAAGAGAGCTTTCAAAAAGAGTTTTCCGGCAAGGAAAAAGAGCTGAAGGCGACGGAAGATTCCCTGCTTAAGGAGAAAGACTCGCTGTCTGCCGAGGAGTTCGCCAAGAAACGCAAGGCCTATGAAGAGAGCATCATGGAAACGCGCAAGCTGTTTCAAAAGCGTCGCAACTCTCTGGATCAGGGGCTTGCCAATGCCATGGGCGAACTGCGCAAACACATTGTGCAGGCAACAGCCGATGTGGCGAGCGAGAAGGGGTATGATGTCGTTCTGACCCGCGAAAGCGTGCTGATCGCTGCAAACACGCTGGATATCACAAAGGATGTTCTGACCAAGCTTGATGCCAAGGTCAGCAAGATCCCGCTTAAGGTGGAATAGGCTGTTCAATGGCCGATCCACGCTTTTTTCAAAAATCTCCTGCCAGAACGCTTGGCGAATTAGCCGTCATCGCGGGCGGCAAACTCGCCGATGACGCGGCGGCAGATATTTTGATTGATGATGTCGCCCCGCTCGATCAGGCCGGCGCAGGGCAGATTAGTTTCCTCGACAACCGCAAGTACAAGGACAGTTTCGCGGCCTCGAAGGCGGCGGCGGCGATTGTCGCGGAGCCATTGGCTTCGCTGGCCCCGTCCGGCATGGCGCTCATTATTTCCAAAAACCCCTATAAATCCTATGCGCTCGTGGCGCAGGCCTTTTATCCGGTCGTCTATCCGTCCGCCTCTATTTCCGTTGGCGCGCATGTCCATCCATCCGCCAAAATTGCCGATGGCTGTGTGATCGAGGCCGGTGTCGTGATCGGCGCGAATGTTGTGATCGGCGAAGGCACATGGATCGGCGCGAACGGCGTCATCGGCGAGGGCGTCAAAATCGGTGCCCGTTGCAAGATCGACCCGTGCGTGACCGTATCCCATGCCGAAATCGGTGATGGCGTCCGCCTTTATCCCGGTGTGCGGATCGGGCAGGACGGGTTCGGCTTTGCCATTGACCCCGCCGGCCATGTAAAGGTGCCGCAACTGGGGCGCGTGATTATCGGCGACAATGTCGAGATCGGGGCCAATTCCACCATCGACCGCGGCGCGGGCCCCGATACCGTGATCGGGGCGGGGACATGGATCGATAATCTGGTCCAGATTGGCCACAACGTGCGCATTGGCAAAGGCTGTATCCTGATCGCGCAATCGGGCGTGGCGGGCAGCACCGTTTTGGAAGATTATGCCGTGCTGGCGGCGCAGGCCGGGGTTGCGGGCCACTTGCGCATCGGCATGGGGGCGCGGATCGGTGCCAAGGCCGGCGTGATGAAAGATGTTCCGGCCGGGGAAGAACAACTGGGCGCACCCGCCGTGCCCGTTAAGGAATTCATGCGGCAGGTCATTGCGTTAAAACGATTGACGACCCGCCAAAAAAACGAATAAAAACAATGACCATGTCAGAGAATATACAAACATTCGATATCGTTAGCCTGATGGAGATGATCCCTCACCGCTATCCCATCCTGCTGATCGACCGCATGCTGGACGTTGTTCCGGGCGAGCGGGCGGTGGGGCTTAAAAACGTTACGTTTAACGAGCCGCATTTTCAGGGGCACTTTCCGGGCTGGCCCGTCATGCCAGGCGTGTTGATTGTCGAGGCGATGGCGCAGACATCGGCTGCGCTCGTCGTCCATACGCTGGGCGAGGAAGCCAAAGGCAAGATCGTCTATTTCATGTCGATCGAAGAGGCGAAGTTCAGAAAGCCCGTGACGCCGGGCGATACGCTGCACATCCATGTCGAAAAAATCCAGAACCGCCGCAATGTGTGGAAATTCAACGGGCGTGCAATGGTCGGCGATACGGTCTGCGCCGAAGCGGTCTTCAGCGCGATGATCATGGATCGTACCGCAGGCCCCGCATAAATCTTTGTAACATTCCGCAATCTCTTGTGATTGGCAGTCTTTTCAAGGGCTTGCTATCCCTTTGAAATGACGAATATTCACCCATCCGCCATTGTGGATCCGCGTGCCCAGATCGGGACGGGCGTTTCTATCGGCCCGTACTGTACGATCGGGCCGGATGTGATCCTTGGCGACAATGTCGAATTGAAATCCCATGTTGTGGTCGATGGCCGCACGAACATTGGCGAAGGCACAAAAATCTATCCCTTTGCCGTCATCGGCGCCGCGCCGCAGGATTTGAAATATCGTGGCGAGCCATCGCAGCTTATCATCGGCAAGAACAACACCATCCGTGAACACGCAACGATGCATCCCGGCACCGAAACCGGCGGCATGAAAACCGTCATCGGCGATAACAACTTGTTCATGGTCGCGATCCATGTCGCGCATGATTGCATCATCGGCAACCATGTGATCATGGCGAACAATGCCACGCTCGGCGGGCATGTGATTGTCGGTGACCATGTTTTGATCGGCGGCCTGTCCGCCGTGCACCAATTCATCCGCATCGGATCTTATGCCGTGATCGGCGGGATGTCGGGCGTTGAAAGCGATGTGATCCCCTTTGGCCGCGTGAAGGGGGAACGCGCAAGCCTTGCCGGATTGAATCTGATTGGCCTTGAGCGCGGCGGGTTCGACAAGAACACGATCAAGGTTTTGAACAAGGCCACGCGCCAGTTGTTCGACGATTCCCAAGGCACATTCGAACAGCGCCTGAACAAGATGGAAGAAGAATACGAGAATTATGAAGTCGTTCTTCAGGTCCTGAAATTCGCGCGTGAAAAGGAACGGTTCGGCTTGTGCCAGCCTGACCGCAAGCACGCGGCGTAGCGCCATGGAAACCTATCCCCATAAGCTCGGTATTGTGGCGGGCGGCGGTGATTTGCCGGTGCGTCTGCAACATTTTTGCGATGCGCATTCTATCCCGACATTCACAATTGGGTTTAACAACCATACGGATGGGGCTGCGTTTGCGGGCCGCGACCATGCCGTGATGCGCCTTGGTGAAGCGGGGAAGATGGTCAGGTTATTCAAAGAACAGGGTTGTAACGATCTTGTCCTCATAGGCTCTATCAAGCGCCCGTCGGCGTGGGAGTTGCGGCCCGATTTCTATACCGCCAAATTCTTTGCACGGATCGGGTTCAAGGCAATGGGCGATGATGGGTTGCTGAAGGCCATCCGTTATGCGCTGGAAGATGAAGGTTTCACCATCCATGGCATTCATGAATTTCTCCCTGATTTGTTGGCCGCGCAAGGCGTTCTCGGCAAACATGCGCCGAGCGAGCAGCAGCAGACTGATGTCTCTATCGGCTTTGCCGCCGCGAAGGCATTGGGTTTGCGCGATGCCGGCCAATGCGTTGTCGTGCATGAGGGCGCGGTGATTGCCGAAGAAGATGCGGACGGCACCGATGCGATGTTGAGACGGAATCCGGTGCGCGGCGCAATCCTTGTGAAAACATGCAAGCCGCAGCAGGACCGCAAACTCGATATGCCGACCGTTGGCCGCCGCACCGTACGCCTGTGTGCCGAGCTTGGCTATGCCGGTATAGCGGTAGAGGCCGGCGCGACATTGATTGCAAACCGTGAAGAGGCGATTGCAATGGCGGATGAGGCCGGATTGTTTGTGGTGGGCTTATGAGTGCGGGCGTTTGCATCATAGCGGGTGAGCCGTCCGGCGATTTCCTTGGCGGGCAAATGGCGAAGGCGCTCAAGGCTGCGCAACCCGATATCGTATTGTCCGGTGTCGGCGGTGCGCATATGAAGGCGGCGGGCATTGATAGCCTGTTCCCATACGAAGATCTGGCGGTGATGGGGATTGCGGAAGTCCTGCCCAATCTCCCTACGATTTTGCGCCGCATCCGGGAGACGGCGGAGTTCATTCTTGAAGCCAAGCCCGATATCGTTGTGACCATTGACTCGCCGGACTTCGTGTTCCGCGTCATCAAAGCCGTGAAGAAGCGCACTGATACGCCGCCGAAATTCATACACTATGTCGCGCCGAGCGTATGGGCGTGGCGCGAAGGGCGTGCGGAGAAGCTTGCGAAGCTTGTCGATGGATTGATCTGTTTGTTCGATTTTGAGCCGCCGTATTTCGAACGTCACGGATTGAAGACCATAGCCGCAGGCCATCCGTTGGTCGAAGGTGGCGCGATGGAGGCCAGTGGAGCCGCGTTCCGCGAAGAATACGGCATTGCGGGCGGTGACCCGATTGTCGGTGTTCTGTTCGGCAGCCGCAAAGGAGAACTGAAACGCGTTGGTAAAGATCTTCGTGATGCCGCGTTTAAGATCGCGGAGCGTATTGGGCCTAACGCCCATATCGTTGCGCCGACATTGCCGCATGTGAAGAATGCCGTGTTCGAACTGCTCCGCGATGCGCCGGGGCCTATTCACATCGTCGATGATCCGGCAGACAAGTGGAATGCGTTTGCATCCATGAATGTCGCGCTCGCTGTCAGCGGGACCGTTGGACTAGAGCTCGCGGCAATGCGCGTTCCGCATGTGATTGCCTATCGCGCCAGTCCGTTCACCGCCTTTATGATACGCAGGCTGATCAAGGTGAAATATGCGCACCTTGCCAATATCATGGAGGGTGCCGAGGTGGTGCCGGAGTTCCTTCAATCTGATTGCAAGCCCGAGCCAATCGCGGAAGAGGCGTATCGCCTGTATCAGAACCCGGCGAAGCAGATCGGTGATTTCGACCATATTAGGTTTAGACTTGGTTATGGCCAACCAAAAACGCCGTCTGAAAAAGCGGCGGCGTTTGTGTTGTCGTTTATGTCATCCTGAAAGAGCGGTAGCGACTGAAGGATCCCATGAGATCCTTCGCTGCGCTCAGGATGACAGACTGCTTTTACTTCCTGTCTTTGATATCCACATACGGGCGGATGTCCGGACCTGTATAGAGCTGGCGCGGGCGGCCGATACGCAGTTCGGGTTCTTCGATCATTTCTTTCCATTGGGAAATCCAGCCAACGGTACGGGAGACCGCAAACAGCACCGTGAACATTTCGGTCGGGAAGCCCATCGCCTTCAGGATAATGCCGGAATAGAAGTCGACGTTCGGGAAGAGTTTGCGTTCGACGAAATACGGATCGGCGAGTGCGGCCTTTTCCAGTTCCATCGCGAGTTTGAGTTTCGGATCATCATGCAGGCCGAGTTCTTCCAAGACTTCATAGCAGCTTTCGCGCATAACGGCGGCACGCGGGTCCATGTTTTTATAGACGCGGTGTCCAAAGCCCATCAGACGGAACGGATCATTCTTGTCCTTCGCTTTTGCAATGAATTCAGGAATGCGGGAGGCATCACCGATTTCGTCGAGCATTTCCAAAACTTCCTGGTTCGCGCCGCCATGGGCAGGGCCCCAGAGACAGGCGATACCGGCGGCGATACAGGCGAACGGGTTTGCCTGGGATGAGCCGGCGAGGCGCACAGTCGAGGTCGAGGCGTTTTGTTCGTGGTCCGCGTGGAGAATAAGGATGCGGTCCATGGCCTTTGCCAGAACAGGAGAAACCTTGTACGGCTCTGCCGGGACCGCGAAACATTGATAGAGGAAGTTTTCGGCATAGTTCAGGTCGTTGCGCGGATACATGAATGGCTGGCCGATCGAATATTTGTATGTCATGGCGGCGAGCGTCGGCAGTTTTGCAATCAGGCGGTGCGCGGAAATTTCGCGTTGTTTCGGATCATAGATGTCGAGGGAGTCGTGATAGAACGCGGCCATGGCGCCAACCACGCCGCACATAACGGCCATCGGGTGCGCATCGCGGCGGAAGCCCCGGAAGAAATAGTTCATTTGGTCATGCACCATTGTGTGCATGGTGATGGAATGGGAGAAGTCGGCCAGTTCTTTTTCGGTTGGCAGATCGCCGTTGAGGAGAAGGTAGCACACTTCCATATAGGTGCTTTTTGCCGCCAGTTCCTTGATATCGTAACCACGGTGATGCAGAACGCCCTTGTCGCCATCGATGAAGGTGATGCGGGATTTGCAAGACGCCGTCGATGTGTAGGACGGGTCGAAGGTGAAATGGCCGTTTTCGGCGTACATTTTGCGGATATCGAGAACATCCGGACCATCCGTCCCGTGCAGAACCGGCAATTTTATGCTTTCGCCTGTGGCATCGTTGGTGAGGGTGAATGTTTTGTCGGTTGTGATGTTCTCGCTCATGGAAATATCCGCTCTTTGATTTGTCTTTATAAGAATGCCCCGAATGGTGCCCCGCAGTAATAGTAGGGCGATATTGGTTAAAGATCAATTTACAAGCGTTTGAAATATCTTGATTTTCCGTATTTCCTTCTTTGTCATTCTGAGCAAAGCGAAGAATCCCGTGAGATCCTTCGGGCGCAGGGCCCTCAGGATGACAATTATGCACTCGCAATGACGATGCAAGCCGGATGCGGCGTTGTTCCAGCGAAATGGATTTATTGAGATTGGACAGGAAGCGGGCATTCAACCAGAGGAAACGGCGCAAGGTGCGCGTTTCCTTATCATAAAGCCCGTGTTTGAGCGCATTCTGCGCCGAGCGTTTTTTGCCCGCGAGCGTTTTCGGCCCCGTGGAATGTTTCCACGATTGCCGCGTCTTTTGAATTTCCGATTGTTTTTGGCGAGCCTCCGCCGTCCATCTGGGCATATTTATCTCCGTCATCCGCAGCCCCGCCGCTTTCGCGGCGTGTCGGGCTGGCGCAAAGATTGTCTAGTTCGTTTTCGCGGTTTGAAACTTTTTTTGCAATGATTTGAGGCGCGACCATGCACCGATGGTGCGGACCAACTGGCTTTGCGTTTTCAGGGCGAGTTCAACCGTTTCGCGGCCAAGACGGGTTGTTTGGGATTTGATGATTTGCTCTTCAAACGCGGCGTTGAGAATGCGCGAACTTGTGGCCAGCATCATCGAAAAATCGGGCGGGACAGCGCAGGAGCCGGATTCTATGGCAGCGTGATACAGGTTGAGCGCGGTTTTATCGAGGGTTTCATCATCGACCTTGATATTGCCGAGATGGACGAGCAGGGCGAGGGCGCTCCGCTGCGTTTCCATGGCCTGAAGATCAAAGGCGATGCCTTCGCCTTCTATGTCGTCGTTAAGGTCCGCGTTTATGGGCCCGGCGGATGGCGGGTTTTCATGTTCAGTTTTCATCGCCCATTATAGGTACAAATTCCTATAATGTCAAGATGTTTCTTATGCCGTTGTTGTCATACGTCGCTGCGCTCCGTCGAGCCAACGGTTATTGGCGACAAGCCGAGGGTTCACCGCTCTCAAACCCTTGCTTGAACGCCGCCATGCGCTGAGCTGAGGAACCGTGCGTGAAGCTGTCCGGAATAACAACGCCTTGGGATTTTTTCTGGAGCGTGTCGTCGCCGATTTGTTCGGCGGCGTTCATGGCTTCTTCAACGTCGCCGTCTTCGAGTGCGCCGAAACCCGCAATGTGGTGTGCCCAGACACCGGCATAGCAATCCGCCATCAATTCAATCTTCACCGAGTCCGCGTTCGAGCGGCGGCCCTCTAACAGGCCTTGTACGTTTTGCACATGATGGCCGACTTCGTGCGCGATGACATAGGCGCGGGCGAAATCGCCGCCTGCATCCAGTTTGTGTTCGAGTTCATAAAAGAAATCGAGATCGAGATAGGCTTTGCGGTCGAGCGGGCAATAAAACGGCCCCATCGCGGATTGGCCCGTGCCGCACGCTGTATCCGTGGCGCCCGCGAACAAAACCATGCCGGGCTGCGGATAGGTTTGATTGTTGGCGGCGAAAAGCTCGCCCCAGATATCTTCGGTGCTGCCCAGTATGGCGGAGACGAAATCGGCTTGTTCCGTTTGTTGTTCTTCGGTGAGACGGCTTGGGTGTGTGGCGGAGGATTGAATGGTGCGCTGTACCCCTTCGGCAATAAACGGCATCGGATTGCCGCCGAGCAAATAAACCACGAGCGCGATGCCGAACATGCCGAGGCCGCCGCCAACCGCCTTGCCACCGCCGCGCCGGATTTCGACATTGCCACTTCGTCTGAAACCGCCCCAGCGCATGTTATTCTTCCTTTTTCGATGACATGTAACCGTCGGGCGCACCGAGCCAAGCCGCATAATCCGCAATTGAAGAACTGTCGAATGACACGATGGAAGGCACATCATAAGGGTGCAGTTCTTTCAGCCGTTTGATCAGGCGCATCTTGTTTTCCACCGAGGTTTTGAAAATAGCGGAGGCTTCGTCGCGTTCATGAATCTGCCCTTCCCAGGGATAGATTGTCAAATGATGCTGAAAAATATTCACACTGGTAATTATCTTTTCCTGCATCAATATGCGGACGATGCCACGCGCCGACGCATCGGACGAAAAATTTGTCAGGATGCAAGTCATAGGCGCGGTTGCGGATGTGGACGATGTCATGATGTCAACGATTCCGGTTTGTAATTATAGGGATCGTTCAGCCATTGCACATATTCGCCATGCGATTCCGCCTCGAGCGATACGATAGAGGGTAGTTGGTAGGGGTGGATTTCACGAAGGCGCGCAATCAATGCCTCTTTTCTTTCAATCGGTGCCTTAAAGATGGCAGCGACTTCGTCTTCTTCCTGAACACGTTCATCCCACACATAAATCGCGAGATGCGGCGCCATGATGTTGACGCAGGTCGCGATGTTTTCATCCATCAATTGCTTGGCGGCGGCCTTTGCTTGATCCAGTGTTTCAAAGTTTGAAAAAACGACGGCGATTTCTTTTAGCTCGATGCTCATTTAAAGAACTCCTTCAATGCGGGCGAGGGTTTCATCACGCCCAAGTACTTCAGCAGCGTGGAAGAGAGAGGGGGATTTGTCACGGCCCGTCAATGCGGCACGCAGCGGCATCATGACCTTGCCGAGTTTCGCGCCGGTGTCGGTGGCCAAAGCACGGCAAGTCTCTTCGATTTTGTCGTGGGTGAAGCTATCGAGTGCGGCAAAGCGCTCTGCCAGTTGCGCGAGCATGGCTTTGGCATCGGCATCGAGCAATTTTTGCGCGGCTTCCGAAAAATCGAGCGGGACGGATTTGACGAGAAACGCGGCTTCCTCGGCCAGTTGCACCAACGTGACCGCGCGGGATTTGAGTTCATCCATCATCTTCAAAATTCTGTCGTTATTGCGAGCGGAGCGAAGCAATCCAGCCTCGGATGGATCGACCAGCGTTGCGGGATGGATTGCCGCGTTGCCTGCGGCTCCTCGCAATGACGTTTCGAGATGCGGCTGGATCAGATCGAGCAAACGCCGATTATCCGCCAGCTTGATATAATGCGCGTTCAGATGGTTGAGTTTGTCGAAGTCCCAACGTGCGGGGGATTTGACGACATTGTCGAGATCAAACCATTCGAGCGCCTGCGCATCCGAAATAATTTCATCATCGCCGTGGGACCAGCCAAGGCGCAGAAGATAATTGCGCATCGCCTCCGGCAGATAGCCCATATCGCGGTATTCTTCCACCGATGCCGCGCCGTGGCGTTTGGACATTTTGGAACCATCCTGACCAAGGATCAGGGGCAAGTGGCCATAAACAGGCTTTTCCCAGCCCATCGCATCGTAAATCAAATTCTGGCGGAAGGTGTTGTTCAAATGGTCGTCGCCGCGAATGACATGTGTCACGCCCATATCATGGTCATCGACAACAACCGCGAGCATGTACACGGGCGTGCCATCAGAGCGCAGGATGATCATATCATCGAGTTGTTCGTTATTGACCGTCACATCGCCCTGCACTTTGTCATGTACAGTGGTCGAGCCTTCAAGAGGTGCTTTGATGCGGATAACGGGTTTGACGCCTTCCGGCGGCGTTGCAGTGCTGTCGCGCCAGCGGCGGTCATAGAAGGTCGGCTTGCCTTCGGCCTTTGCCTTTTCACGCATGGCATCCAGTTCTTCCGGTGTGCAATAGCAGTAATAGGCTTTGCCGGCCTTCAACAGTTCATGCGCAACCTGCGCGTGACGGTCCCGGCGTTCATACTGCGAAACAACTTCACCGTCATAATCGAGCCCGAGCCATTTAACGCCGTTGATCAGAGCATCGACATGCGCGGGGTCATAACGGTTTCTATCCGTATCTTCTATCCGGAACACCACCTTGCCGCCGCGGCCACGGGCATAGAGCCAGTTGTACAGCAGCGTCCTTGCCGTGCCGATATGCATCAGGCCAGTGGGAGACGGGGGAAAACGGGTAACAACTGTCATGATCTTTTACTATCGTCTGGAATATTTATTGCTTTCAGTTATAAGGGAAAGGTTAGGGAAAACAAGGGGTTTTGCGCGTGGGGACGCTGATCACCGCCATATATGGGGAAATTCTGGCACAGAAAGACAGGCTCTTTCTCTGGCTTCCAGTTTTCTTCGGGGTTGGCATTACGCTTTATTTTACCCTGCCAGCCGAGCCGCCGCTTATTGCATCCGTCTTTCCTTTGCTGTTTTTAATACCGTGCGTCATTTATGGATGGCGCAGACAGCATGACAGTCGTGCGCACCTGATCCTGTATTTTACGGTCTGCACCGGCTTGATGGTGGCGGCGGGGTTTGGTGGGGCCAAGATGGCCACGCATCTTTATGGCACGCCGATTTTGAAAAAGGAGCAGACAGCGCGCATTATCGGCGTGATCGAACATATAGAAAATCTGGGCGGCAGTGATGGCAGCCGCGCCGTGATAGGCGATGTGGCGATCGAGCGCGTGGCGGCGGAAGATACACCCCGCAAAATCCGTGTGCGCATACGAAGAGATGATGGATTGCAGGCAGGGCAAACCATTTCGTTTCTGGGCAGGATTTCGCCGACATCACCGCCGGTTGCACCCGGCAGTTATGATTTTCAGCGGCATCTTTTTTTCGAAGGGATAGGCGCCGTGGGATTTTCCTATGACACGCCTGTCATCATCGAGGAAAAGAACCGCAATATGGTCGGCGTGTTTTTCGACCGGATGCGGGCCGAAATTTTTCAAAATATCGAGGCAAGGGGCAGTGGCACCACGGCGGGGATCATGACCGCCCTGATCACCGGGCAGCGCGGTGCAATCGAGGAGGAAGATGACGAGGCCATGCGCGCATCGGGCCTTTATCACCTTTTATCTATTTCCGGGGCGCATGTGGGGATGGTTGCTGCAACAATCTTTTTCTTCTCACGATTTGTCATGGCGGCGTTTCCATGGTTCGCGATCCATTATCCCATCAAGAAAATTGCCGCCGCCATCGCCCTTTCCGGTGCGGTGTTCTATTGCATCCTTGCAGGCGCGGATGTCCCGGCACAGCGGGCGGCGATGATGACCGGATTGGTGCTCGTCGCCATTATGCTGGACCGTTCGCCGCTATCGCTGCGTTTGATCGCGTTTGCGGCCTTGATGGTTTTGATCACTTTGCCGCAAAGTTTGATCGGCGTTTCGTTTCAGATGTCGTTTGCCGCCGTGGCGGGACTGATATGTTTCTTTGAATATATAAATCCCCAATGGACGGGCCTGTATAGCCGCGCCGGATGGATTCGCAAGGGCGCGCTGTATATGGCGGGCCTTATCATCACGTCCGTGATCGCGGGGGCATTGACCGGATTGTTCGGTTTGTATCATTTTCAACAATTCGCGGTTTATGGCGTTTTATCCAATATGATCGCCGTGCCGATCACCGGCATTGTCATCATGCCCGCCGCGATTTGCGCGTTAATTCTTATGCCGTTTGGATGGGAGGGGCCGGCGCTCACCGTGATGGAATGGGGCACGATCTGGATGCTGGCCGTGGCGCATTGGACGGCCGGGCTGGATGGGGCGGTTATCCACGTCCAGCAATGGCCGCAAATTACATTCGCATTTTTATGCGCAGGTGTTGTGCTTGGTTTGATCTGGCGCGGGTGGGCAGGCAAGGGGCTTGCGCTTAGTTTGATTGTCATGGGCCTCGTCTTCACGGCGTTTAATAAACAGCCGGATATGCTGGTGAGCGATGGCGGGAAATTGATTGCCGTGCGCGGGACGGATGATGATTTGTATTTCTCGTCTACACGGAAGGAAAAGTTTGTCGCCGAAAACTGGTTGCGGTTGTCCGGGCGGGAGGGAGAACGGCCAAAATCTTTTACCGATCCGGCGTTTCCGCATTTGTGCGATGGCCATGGTTGCCGCATCGTACGCGATGATGTGAAAATCGCCCTGTCATTCGACCATCAGGCATGGCGCGAAGATTGTGCATGGGCGGACGTTTTGATCGCGCAGGTGCCGGTTCAAAAGCGCGCATGCCCGGAAACTGCGCGGGTTTTTGATTTCTTCGATTTCCGGCGGGGCGGCGCGCATGCGTTTTATTTTGAAGACGGCCTGCGCGTGCGCTCTGTTGCGCGCGAGCGGGGGCAGCGGCCGTGGGTGCGGTAAATATGTTCTCGTCATTGCGAGGAACAACGTGACGAAGCAATCCAGCTAGCGATACTTCCGCCTTATTGAAGGATGGATTGCCGCGTCGGCTTCGCCTCCTCGCAATGACGTGGAAGGTTAATGATACGTGCGGAAAGAGGAAACGAGGCGGCCCTGAATCTGGACACGGTTCGGTTCCAGAATGCGCGGTTCATATTTGTCGTTCTCGGAGATCAGATGAACTTTGCCACCGGAGCGTTTCAGGCGTTTCAGCGTCACTTCTTCGCCATCCACCAGCGCCACGATGATCGCGCCGTCTTCGGCATTGTCGCAGGAACGGATGATGACGGTATCGCCATCCTGAATGCCGATATTGACCATGGAATCGCCATCGACCTCCAGCGCGTAATGTTCGCCCTTGCCGATAAAGGAAGGTGGAACATCGACGGTGGAGATTTCATCGCGGATCGCCTCGATCGGCGTACCGGCCGCGATTCTCCCGCGCATCGGGATCGATTGCATGGAAGATAACGCAGAGGCCGCGATGACGGCATCGATATTGCGGGATTGCGCGGCGGCACGGGAGTTGTCATTGCCCTTGGCATAGCCTTCGGGAAGTTTTTTCACCTCCAGCGCGCGGGCGCGGTGGGGCAATCGCTCCAGATAGCCGCGTTCGACAAGGCCCGTGATCAAACGGTGGATACCGGATTTGGATTTGAGGTCGAGCGCATCGCGCATTTCATCGAACGAGGGGGCGATATCGCCTTCGGACATGCGTTCATGAATAAAAAGGAGCAAATCTTTCTGCTTTTTCGTCAACATCTGGTAGGTATCCTTCTTACAGACCCCAAGGATTGCGGAGTCGTTTGTTCACTTACTGTTCTACCCTCGTTCTTGTTCTGTGTCAACTAGGATAGGATTTTGCGGGTCGCGGTGCCAATATCCGGTTGCCGCATCAGGCTTTCGCCGATCAGGAAGGCGGTGAATCCCGCCGCTTGGAAGGACGCAATATGGTCCGGTGATTCGATCCCGCTTTCGGCGACTTTCAGGATGCCATCCGGCATGGAGCGGCCCAAGGACAGGCCGGTTTCGAGCGAGACGTCCAATGTTTTCAAATTGCGGTTGTTCACGCCGACCATTTTGGGGTTCAGGGCGAGGGCGCGTTCCAGTTCCTCTGCATCATGAATTTCAAAAAGCGCGTCTAGCGAGAGCTGGCCCGCGCAGTCATACAATTCTTTCGCCTGTGTATCGGTGAGGGAGGCCATGATCAGCAAAATGCAATCCGCGCCGAGGGTGCGTGCCTCATACACCTGATATTCATCGAGCATGAAATCCTTGCGCAGCAGCGGGAGTGACACGGCCCCGCGCACGGCGCGAAGATAATCATCATGCCCTTGAAAATACGGCTCATCGGTCAACACCGACAAACAAGATGCGCCGTTGTCTTCATAAATTTTCGCGATTTGCACGGGGTCGAAATCTGCGCGGATGATTCCTTTACTCGGCGAGGCTTTTTTCACCTCGGCGATCAGGGCTTTATCCTTGCCCATGAGGGCGTTGATGAAACCACGTGTGGCGGGGGCATCTTTCACACGCGCCTGCAATTCGTTCAGCGGTGTTTGCGATTTTTTCGCGGCGATGTGAAGACGTTTATCCGCGTTGATTTTATCGAGAACCGTGCCCATGTTCAGAGATCCTTATAGGCGTTCAGTACATGCAGGGCGCGGCCAGAGTCGATGGAGGCCGCGGCCATGGTCACGCCTTGTTTCAAATCATCCGTTTTCCCCGCGATGACCATCACGGCGCTGGCGTTGGCCAGCACAATGTCGCGGTAGGGGCTGCGCTGCCCTTTCAGCATTTCGGACAATGCTTTGGCGTTTGTTTGCGCATCGCCGCCGATAATGTTGTGCAGATCGATGCGTGGCAGGCCGAAATCTTCGGGCGTCAATGTTTTTTGCGTTATCGCGCCCCCTTCCACCATCGCGACATGCGTATCGGCGGAAAGGCTGATTTCATCGAGGCCATCATCGCTATGGACCACCCATGCGCGCTCGCTGCCCAGTTTTTGCAAGGCCCTTGCCATGGGAAGAACAAAATCTTTATCAAAGACCCCGATCAATTGACGCGTGGTTCCGGCGGGGTTTGCGAGGGGGCCGAGCAGGTTGAAAATCGTGCGCCGACCGATGGCGCGGCGTACCGGCATGACATGTTTCATGGCAAGATGGTGATTGGGTGCCATCAGGAAACAAAAGCCGAGGCTGTGAAGCGCGGTTTCGAGTTTGTCTTTGGGCAACGCAAGGTTCATACCAAGCGATTCAAGAACGTCCGCCGCCCCGGATTTGGAAGACGCCGCGCGATTGCCGTGTTTGGCAACGGATACGCCCGCGCCCGCCGCAACGAGCGCGACAGCGGTGGAAATATTGAATGTGTGAAGTCCGTCGCCGCCTGTGCCGCAGCAATCGATCGTCCCTGGCGGCGCGGAAATCGTTTGCGCCATAC
This sequence comes from uncultured Alphaproteobacteria bacterium, assembly GCA_965650865.1. Lineage (GTDB taxonomy): Bacteria > Pseudomonadota > Alphaproteobacteria > Micavibrionales > Micavibrionaceae > Micavibrio_A. The sequence continues at coordinate 19,044 of CBFGQF010000005.1, forward strand.
CGCGCAAAACCCTGGCCGCCCCTGCGATTTCGTCTTCGGTTTCACCGCGATCTGCAAGAGCAATCAAAAACTGTGTCAGCGCGGAATCATCGACAGCGCCTTTCATAATGGTGGTCATCGCGTCGATCATTTCGGATTCAGACAGCGCCTGGCCATTTAAAGCCTTGCTGAGATAGTCGGAAAAATCGGTCATGATACGTACTTCAAAAAATTTTTCAGCATGGCGTGGCCGTTCTCGGTCGCGATGCTTTCGGGGTGGAACTGTACGCCGTGGATAGGCTTTTCCTTGTGCGCAAGGCCCATGATCAGACCATCTTCGGTGTGCGCCGTGACAGAGAGGCAATCCGGCAGTGTTTCGCGTTCCACGATCAGCGAGTGATAGCGTGTTGCGGGAAAAGGCGAGGGAAGCCCATCGAACACACTTTGACCTTGGTGGAAAACGGGCGATATTTTTCCATGCAGCGGAACCGGCGCGCGGATGACCCTGCCGCCGAACACCTGCCCCAGTGCCTGATGGCCGAGGCAAACGCCGAGCAGAGGAATATTGCCGTCCCCGCAGGCGCGAATAAGATCAAGGCAGATTCCCGCATGGTCGGGGTCAGAGGGACCCGGAGAAATGACGACGCCTTCCGGATTTCTGGCGAGGCAGTCATCTACCGAAATCTGGTCGTTGCGGTATACTTCCGGTTCATGCCCCAGATCGCCCAGATATTGGACGATGTTGTAGGTGAAGCTGTCATAATTGTCGATCAGTAGCAAAGCCATAGGTCATATAAGCACATTCCCATAAGGGGGTGGAACCATTAATTGTCATCCCGAAGCGCACGACAGGGGAATGGACTGGAGCGTGGGCCCCTGATAGTCTGAAGGCGATGAAAAACCAGCCTTCCGGCAATAACAGCCTTAAATTCATTTTTGTCGCGGTCGTTCTGATGCTGCTCGCCGATTACTATTTGTTCGGCGGTACGCGCAGCTATATCGAGGATGCCAAGCAACAGGCGCAGGAACAGAAGGCGCCTTTGCCGGCGCCGGTGCGCGTACGGCCCGGCGACGGGGCGGAATTTTTTGAGTCTGATGGTGTAATTCCTACCGATGCCATCCCGGACGAAGTCGAGGGTTCTTTACCCCGAAGTGAAGATGAAGATACCCCCATTCCGCCTGACGGCCCCGGCCGGGATGAGGATGTTGAGGAAAATGCCCCGCTTCCGCCAGTTACACAGCCAAAGCGAGAAGGCGCCGTAAAGGTCGCCATCATTATCGATGACCTTGGCATGGATTTGAAACGAAGCCGCGCCATTATGGATTTGCCTGCCCCGATCACGCTTGCGTTTCTTCCCTATGGTACAAAAACGAAGGAGTATGCGCAGATGGGGGTACAGAAGGGGCACGAACTGATTATACACACGCCGATGGAAGCCATGGATTCGGCGCAGAATATCGGTCCCGGCGGTTTGAAAAGCGGGATGGAGGATGCTGCGTTCGAGCAGAATTTCAACACGATGTTGAATAGTTTTGATGGATATGAGGGCATCAACAACCATATGGGCAGCAAATTGACGCAGGACCGCGCGGAGATGGATGAATTGATGGGCATACTAAAAAAACGCGGATTGTTCTTTGTCGATTCCAAAACGATCAACACATCAGTGGCGGCGCGCGCCGCACGGGCGGCGGGCGTTCCGTACGCCGAGCGCGATGTGTTTCTAGATCATGTCGACAGCCGTGCGTTTGTTGACGGGGCGCTGCGCGAGACGGAGGCCGTGGCGATGCGCAAGGGATATGCCATCGCCATCGGCCACCCTAAAACCCACACGATAGAAGGCCTGCGAGCGTGGATTCCAACGCTCGCATCAAAGGGGATTGAACTGGTGCCAGTGAGCGAGTTGCTGGTGAGGCCATCCAACATAAATCGTCATTCCCACGAAGGCGGGGATCCATTGCCCCAAGGGGAAGATCGTATGGATCCCGGATCGCAAGTCTCCGTAACGCCTGATGGCGTAACGTCGTCTAACGTACGGGATGACGATTTGGGGGAGGAGCCTACAGACGCTGTGCCCGAACAGAGCGCGCCGCTTCTATTGCATCTTCCGCCGCAGCAACAATTGCCCGCGATTTATTGATGCATTCCTGATATTCGGATTCATGTTTGCTGTCCGCCACGATACCGGCCGAGGCCTGAACATGGACATGCCCGTTTTTCACGAGGGCCGTGCGCAGCGCGATGCAGGTATCCATTTCACCATTCCCCGAAATATAGCCGACGCAGCCGCCGTAATAGGAGCGTTTTTGCGGCTCTAACTCGTCAATGATTTCCATGGCGCGGACCTTTGGCGCGCCCGAAACCGTTCCCGCCGGAAAACCGGCGAAGAGGGCATCGAGGCAATCAAGGCCTTTCTTCAGAATGCCTTCGACGTTCGAGACGATATGCATGACATGGGAATAGCGTTCGACAAAAAACTGGTCGGTGACTTTGACCGATCCTATCTCCGCAACGCGCCCGACATCGTTGCGGCCCAGATCAAGCAGCATCAGATGTTCGGATCGTTCCTTCGGATCGGCGAGAAGATCTTCCTCCAGCGCTTTGTCTTCCGCCGCATCCTTGCCACGCCTGCGCGTGCCCGCAATCGGGCGGATGGTGACCTTTCCGCCCCGCACGCGTACGAGGATTTCGGGGGAAGATCCCACCAACTGGAATCCGCCGAAATTCATGTAGAACAGGAACGGAGAGGGGTTCGTGCGGCGAAGCGAGCGATAGAGCGATAGTCCCGGCAGGTCGAATTTGAATTTATAGGCGATGCCGAGCACGACCTGAAAGATATCGCCCGCACGGATATAATCTATCGCCTTGTCAACGGCCGAGAAGAATTTCTCCCTGGACAGGCTTTGTTCCACCACAGGCGCGCCATCAAGGGCGGTGGCATGATAAAGCGCGGTTGAAGGCACCGGATTGGCGAGGGCATCAAGAACGGTTTCGAGTTTGCGCACGGCCTTGTCATACGCCGAGATCGCATCGCCCGTGGTTGTGCGCACAGGCACCGAAAGGCATATCTGGCTTTTGACATTGTCGAACACCGCGATCACGGTGGGGCGCATCATCACGCTTTGCGGTATGCCGATCACATCGGGGTTTTTATCCGGAATGTTTTCGACGAGGCGCACCATGTCATAGCCCATATAGCCGAACAGGCCGGAGGAGGCCATCGGCGGCATATTTTCGGCGATGATATCGATTTTACTGTCCGCGATCAGATTGCGGAGTGTTTCAAGTGGTTTGTCATTCTGGGCGGAGCGAAGAATCTCCTGCGGGGGCGCATCCCTACGAGCTCCTTCGCTATCGCTCATAATGACATTGGATGGATATTCCCACACGATATCCGGATCGAAACCGATGACCGAATAGCGGCCCATAACCGCGCCGCCCTCTACCGATTCCAGAAGGAAAGAATGGTCGCGGTTCCCGGTCAGTTTTAAAAAGACCGATAACGGGGTTTCAAGATCTGCCGGCACCCATATCCAGACAAGCTGAGTTTTCCCATCCTTAAAGTTTTTTTCAAACTCATCAAAGGTCGGAAAAACGCCGGATGTCATCAAGGCGCCACCTGTCCTTGCGGATTGTTCGTGCCTTCATACATGGTTTTTAACTGGAAGGCGTTAATCTGGATTTCCTTGTCCTTGATCAGCCCGCCCACATATTCGCCAAACAGATCCTGCGCGAGGGAGCGACCTACGATATCATTCAGCTCTGCAAGTTCTTTCGCATTCGCGGGAACGGAATCAGGCA
>CBFGQF010000006.1:0-21799 GCA_965650865.1 uncultured Alphaproteobacteria bacterium
CGATCTTGGCAAGGTTGAACCCCTGTTCGGCCTCTGGAAAGGCGCATCCCAGCAGCAAATCTTCAATGTCCGCCGGATTAACGCCGGTTTCAGCAACCAGGGCCTTGACGACTTCGGCCGCCATATCATCGGGACGGACCCCGGCCAGTGCACCTTTTCCCGCGAAATGGAAGGGGGTGCGTTTAAAGCCGCAAATGACAACCGGTTTTTGCATGGGGATCCTCTCTTTTCAGGCCTTTTTGCATTGCGCAAAATCGTAATGGTTTTAATAGTTTACAACCTATATGGTTAATAAAACAACCACTTTCAAGCTTTGCCGCCGTTCACTTTTGCTTTGACTTGGGAGGTAAAATCGGGCAGCAAAGATCGTCCAAAAAAATTCAAGGGAAACCGGAGGTTACAGTGGCCGATCTAAAAGGACTGAAACGTATTTGTATGAGCTGTGGCGCGCGCTTTTACGACCTGAACAAAAAGCCCATCATCTGCCCATCCTGCAATACGGAGTTCACGGGTGAGATCAAGGTAAAATCCCGCCGCGGCCGCATTGCCGCCGATGATGAAATCACAGGCAGCCAGGTTGCCGAAGAAACGGAAGCCGAAGAAACGGAAGAGGATGAACTCGAGGAAGAGGCCGATGAAGGCGTTCTTGTCTCGCTTGATGACCTCGAAGACGGCGATGACGATGATGACGATATAGCCGAAGATGATGACGATCTCGATATCGACGATGATCTGGACATTGACGAGGACCTCGAAGATCTCGACGAAGACGATGATCTGGAAGAGGAAGAAGCAGACGAGGAAGAGGAAGACTAAAATTTCCGGCGTCTATCATACCTTAAGCCTAACCATCAAAGCCGGTCTGAGCGATCATCAGACCGGTCTTTTTTCCGGCGTGTTCGAGGATTATGCCCTTTCCTTTTCGTCAAAGAAGGACAAAGGGGCATGGGATTTCTTCTGGACCTTCGATCACAGGCCCGAAGCGGCCGAACTAAGCCGCCGCTTCGCGATTATTGCCGATCTGGCGGACCTGCCGCTGGCGGCCTTTGAGAGCTATATTCTCGAAGAACTGGATGAAAACCGCGACTGGCTCGCCGAAAGCTATCGGGCCCTGCCACCTTTTAGCGTTGGAAATTTTTTCATTTTCGGCGGACATTACGATGGCGTTGCGCTGGACGGACAAATCCCCTTGCAGATAGAGGCCGCTACCGCCTTTGGCTCCGGCGAACACGGCACCACCTCGCGCTGCCTTCTGGCGATCGAGCACGTAAAACAATCCGGATTTACGCCGCGCAGCATCCTCGATATGGGATGCGGGTCCGGCATTCTTGCGATTGCGGCCGCCAAACTTTGGCCCGATGTGCCGGTCCACGCCGCCGACAACGATGACGAATGTGTCCGCGTCAGCGATATCCACATATCCGTCAACAAAGTTGCCAATATCGAGGCGTTTCGTAGCGAAGGGTATGAGGCGCAAAGCCCTGTCTGGGACCACGCGCCTTATGATTTCATCATCGCGAATATTCTGGCAGGGCCGCTGATCGACATGGCGGCAGAACAATCACGCGCACTGGCGGACGGGGGATATCTTATCCTCTCCGGCACCCTGATCGAACAGGGAGAGGCCGTGGCGAACGCTTACCGCTCCCATGGCCTGACTCTGGTACAAGAATTCCCCGGCGGTGAATGGATTACGCTTTTGATGCGCAAGGACGTTAAATAATATAGTCGTCCGACGCATCCGCGCCGCCCGCGCCGAAAATACTTTTCAGCGCCTGCCCCATGCCATCGTCCTTCCGATACAGGAAAGCCTGATTCGGGTGCAGTTTATAGGCGCGCAGAACCCGGTTTATATCAGGCACCGATCCGGATTGTATCTGGCGGATTAAAAAGAGCCCGGCACTGACCGCGCGGTTAACGGAAGCACGCGTGTGCGGAATGGCCGTCGCATAGGACCGTATATCGGTCACAAAGCATTCCTTCGCCAGTTTCAGGTCGAAACGGTCATACAGGCTAAACGACAATACAGGATACTCGCTGCTTTCGTTCAGAATGGAGTATTCCCAACCTTCGATCACGATATCGTGGCGAAATAGTTTGGTGTCCATTTTGAAGAGCGGCACCGATTCGATGCTGTAATTCAGGCCGTAAATCTTTGCGCGGGATATATCCTTGGCAACCGCACGGCCCAGTGAGGATTTTACCTGTGAAAACTGGCTCCAGCCGACCGGAGGCCATAAAATAGCAGTCATACTCTCGAAACGTCCCATAACTCATCCCCCGATAGGTAACCCGTCCGGAGCTATTGCCCTTCGGACCATTTGGTAACCACACCCGTTACTTTGACAATGTTCGATATCGAATATGAGTAAAGTCGAAAATAAGAGAAAAAGCAAGTTTTTTATTTCGATAATAATAAAATCTTGTTCGTTTAGAAGGATTTGGCAGTTTTTGGCTTTTTTTCAAAGAGACTCTTGGCGATTCTTTAGTTTACGTAAGTCAAAAACATAGAGCAGGATAAAATAGTACATATACATTTCCTGCACCTCACTGACCCGAAGGAAAATATGCGCATTAAACCCATGCTCGGCAACTTCCTGCAGCAGGTACGGAACAAGCACGCCGAGCGCGGTTATTGCCATGTGGTTTTCGGGATAGATCGCCGAAAAACGGGCGGGAAGAACAACGGGTTTCCAGCGACGCAGGGCCGGGATGATCAAACCGCCGACCACCATACCGATGAAAAGCAGCAGCCGCGGCTTCTGGTCCAGCCATGAGGATGTGTTGTGCAGGTTCGTTTCCCCCTGATCGTTGATCCCCTGCCAGAAACCCGGTGTGTCCCAGTAAAAGAACCACTGCCCCCAGCTGACCTCCTCGCCCGCGATATAAAAACTGCCCGCGGCCAGAAGAAAGACCCAGATTTTTAAAAAATGGTCCCTCATCTGAAAAAACCGTATTGCCGCGATGAAAAAGGCGGTTGCGATAAAGATGAATTGCAGGATTTCGAAGATGCCGCCTTCGGTGTACATGACTTGAAGCATCTCGACCGGCTGCGATATTTCCATCGCCGTCACAAAAAGGATCAAAAGGACGGGAATCACCAGCCATAAAAATGGGTGTGTCTTATTATCGGCTCCGGTCTTCACAAAATTATCCATATCCTATACCTATATTGGCCTATGAGCCTTTTATCCCCGTTATTGCCGCTGCTGCGCAACGATCTGATCCCGCTACGGCTTCGTAAGAAGATCGGCAAGCTTGCAGGCTCGCCCGCTGCGGGTCAGCCTTTCCAGATTAAAGTGTTCGGCGCCCTTTTTGAAGGGCAAACAGGAAACCATCAAGACGATAAAATCTATACCTATGGCAGTCACGAGGCCGCAACGCTCCGCCTGATGCGGTCCATTCTGGAACATCAGCAAAAAAACGGCATGGAGCCGGTCTATCTCGATATCGGCACCAATGTGGGGCAGCATCTGGTCGCAGTGGCGGGGAAAGCGCGTTACGCCTATGGTTTCGAGCCGTGGGAGCGCGTGCGGGAGCGCGCATTGAAAAATCTCGCGCTCAATGATTTCAGCCACGTTCAGGTTCTGCCCTATGGCCTCTCGGATCAGGATGCGCATCTACCTTACTTTCCTCCTGCGGGTGGCAATCTCGGTGTCGGATCCTTTGCCGCCGATCAGGGGGCCGAAGCCATCACATTGGAGGTTCGCAAGGGCGACCCCGTCATCGCGCAGCTCGGCATCAAACCGACTTTGCTCAAGATCGACACGGAAGGGTTTGAATCCTACGTATTGCGTGGATTGAAAGAAACACTGGCACGGCACCGCCCTGCGGTTGTGTTTGAGCTTGGCGATGAAACGCGCAAAGATTTCACCAGCTATGATGTGATGAAGTCTTATTTTCCGGAAGGCTATAGCTTTTACGGCATTTTGCGTTCGCGCGAATGTCCGAAACTCGTGCCATATGTGCATGGCCGCAAGTATGAAAATCTTCTGGCGTGGCCGGACGCCAAATTTCCCCTCTAACATAAAGGCCGCTTCAAAGCGGCCCTTTTGTTATTCCACCGTCACAGATTTGGCGAGGTTGCGTGGCTGATCGACATCCGTTCCCTTGGCCACCGCCACATGATAGGCCAGCAATTGCACCGGGATGGAATACAGGATCGGCGCGACAAATGGGTGTACTTCATCGAGAGTCACCTGCCAGCTGCTTTGTTTTTGCAATTTCGCGCAGCCCGCCGCATCGGAGAAGAGGACGATCTTCCCGCCGCGTGCGACCGTTTCCTGCACGTTGCTGGCCGTTTTTTCAAACAGCACATCGTTGGCCGGAGCCACGACAACCACAGGAACCTTGTCATCGATCAAGGCAATGGGGCCGTGTTTCATTTCACCGGCGGCATAGCCTTCGGCATGGATATAGGAAATCTCCTTCAGCTTTAACGCACCTTCCAGCGCGATCGGATAAAGCGCGCCGCGGCCGAGATAAAGCATGTCGCGCGCGTCCATGACGTCTTTGGCGATATCCTTGATCGCGCCATCGTAATTCAGGATGGCGGCGGCCTTCTTGGGCACCTGACGCAGAGCATCGGCGAGCGCCTGCTTTCTGTCTTCATCCACCACGCCGCGTTTGACGCCCAATGCCAGTGCAAGGCAGGCCAGCGTCGACAACTGCGTCGTAAAGGCCTTGGTCGAAGCCACACCAATTTCAGGGCCGGCAAGAGTGTGAAGCACCGCATCGGATTCACGCTCAATCGTGCTTTCAATCGTGTTGACGATGGACAGAATTTTCTGCTTTTGACGTTTGCAATAACGAAGGGCTTCCAGCGTATCGAGCGTTTCACCGGATTGGGATACGAATATCGCCACGCCGCCTTCGGGCATCGGCGCTTCGCGGTAACGGAATTCCGAGGCAATATCCACTTCGCAGGAAATACGCGCGATCTGCTCGAACCAGTATTTGGCGACAAGACAGGCATAAGAGGCGGTGCCGCACGCCACCAGTGTCAGGCGCGGCGCGTTTGCCAGCATTTCAAGGATATCGGCAGGAATGGAAACATCACCCGTTGCTGGATTGATGAAGGAATTGAGCGTATCGCCGATCACTTCCGGCTGTTCGTATATTTCCTTTAACATGAAATGCGGATAGGGGCCTTTTTCTGCCGTCAGACCGGACTGCGCCGTGATACGGATAGGGCGTTCGACATTGTCGTTGCTGCGCGTATAGACGCGCACCGAATTGCGCGTGATCGTAACGCGGTCGCCATCTTCCAGAAAACTGACCTTGCGGGTGAGGCCGGAGAGCGCATAGGAATCAGAGCCGAGATACATTTCATCCTCGCCATAACCGACGGCGAGCGGCGTGCCCTGACGTGCGCCGATCATCAGATTGTCTTCGCCCGTAAAAATAATCGCGAGGGCATAAGCGCCTTCAAGGCGATTGATGGCAGCGTCGGCCGCTTCCTGAGGTTTCATGCCTTGTTTGATGTTATGCGTGACAAGGTGGGCAATTACTTCGGTATCTGTGTCGGAAACGAAACGATATTGGAAGGCCGATAATTCTTCCTTCAATTCCAGATAATTTTCGATGATACCGTTATGGACGACGGCGACATGATCGGTTGCATGGGGGTGCGCGTTGTTCTCCGTGGGGCCGCCATGCGTTGCCCAACGCGTATGCCCAATGCCGATAGTGCCATTCAGCGGTTCTTTCTTCAAACGCGCATCAAGATTGATCAGCTTGCCTTCGGCTCTACGGCGCTCGATCTTGCCATCAACAAGACAGGCTATACCGGCGCTATCATAGCCGCGATATTCCAGACGGCGCAGACCTTCGACCAAGCGCGGAGCCGCATTTTCTTTTCCGATGATACCGATAATGCCACACATATTATGCAGACTCCTTTTTGTTCTTTTTGCGGTCCCGATATATAGCGGCCCAGCCGTTTTTGATGATCGATGTTGCGCGGGCAATAAGAAGCGCGTCTTTCGGCACGGTTTGCGTGACAACAGACCCCGCCGCGACGAACGATCCATCTTCCAGTTTCACCGGCGCGACAAGCGTGGAATTGCTGCCTACAAAAACGCCCGCGCCGATATCGGTTTTGTGTTTATCAAACCCGTCATAATTACAGGTGATGGTGCCCGCGCCGATATTCGATTTTGCGCCAACCGATGCATCGCCGATATAGGCCAAATGGTTTGCCTTCGCGCCCGCGCCGATGATTGATTTTTTCACTTCGACAAAATTGCCGATCTTGGTATTTTCGCCGAGCGTTGTCCCGCCGCGAATGCGCGCGAATGGGCCGACCTGCGTACCCGATTCAATTTTGACATCGGTAAGGTGTGAAAACGCATGAATGGTCACGTTGTCGCCCGCGACAACGCCGGGGCCAAACACGACATTCGGTTCCACCACGACATCTTTTCCCAGAACAGTATCGTAACCAAAGGTCACTGTGTTGGGGTCAATCAGCGTCGCGCCATTCATCATCGCCCTGTCGCGCAGTTTAACCTGCGCCATGCGTTCATGTTCGGCCAGCTCGGACCGCGTGTTGATTCCCCACACCCATTGCACATCGGTTTCGACAACGTAAGTAAGATAGCCGTCTTTTTCCGCGATGCGTGGGATATCGGTCAGGTAATATTCACCTTGCGCGTTGTCATTGCCCAGTTGATCCAGCCATTTGCCAAGATGCGAGGACGGCACGCAGAAATTCCCGGCATTGCAGAGACGGATTTCTTTCTGGTCTTCGGTCGCATCTTTTTCTTCGACGATGCGGTCCAGCGTGCCATCTTCATTGGCGATCATCCGGCCAAGGCCTTTCGGCGACAGCGGGCGCACCGCCATGACGGACAGGCCGTTCCAGCCGATCATTTCTTCGAGAACATCGCGGTCAAGGAACGGCTCATCCCCCAGGAGGATCAAAACCTTGCCTTGGAAATCTTTTAAGAATGGCAGCGCGGGTTTGACGGCATCGCCCGTGCCGCGCTGCTCCGTTTGAATGGCGATTTGGTGCGGCGCCACGGCGGCCTTGACATCGTCCATGCCGGGCGCGGTGACCACGATAATTTTTTCTGGGTTTAAACTTTCCGCCACCTCGATCAGCCAGCCTATCATCGGGCGACCCGCAATCTGGTGCATCACTTTTGGCAGCACGGATTTCATCCGCGTGCCCTTTCCGGCGGCGAGAATAACGATGGCGAGGGGGTCTTTGCGTTTCATGACGTCCACTTTTCACGAAAAACACCCCGGACCTCAAGTCACAAGGTGTTTCATCGCGTTACATTTCCCAAAATTTATTGCTGGGCCAGTTGTAGCGTTTTTTGCGGCCCCTGATAACGGGTTAAATGCATGAAAAGCGTCCCATATTGCGTTTTTACGCGGATTTTGACGGGAATTGCGGGCTGGCCATCAGCAACCTTGGCCAACCATACGGTAGGCATTGTGCCGCGCTCCCGCCCCTGTTCCTGAATCGACATCCACCCGCGGGGTTTTTCATGCCATTTTCCCGCCAGAGGTTTCACTTCGACCGTGCATTCAACGGCAGGGCCATTATATACATTGTACTCCCCACCCTTCAGCTCGACTTCACCTTTATGAACAAATTCCATGCGATAACGGCGTTTTCCGTCAAAAACCTCTTCAGATCCTTCACATTTTCCCTTGCGGGCGACATTGTTCATGGTGGTGAGAGTGGCTGTCAGCGCATCGGTTGTGTTACTGGTAAGTTCGGCCTCAACGGGTTTTGCGGACCCATCCTCCTCTTCATTCTTGATGCGGTATTCGCGGAACGTGCCATCCTTGTTGTAGAAATATTCCTTTAATTCCATCTCTCCCGTGAAATCGGTGCGGGATAAATGTTTTTCAGGCGTTGCCGACCCTGTTTTCGGATTATACCAGCCCTTGGTTTCGAAGACGCCTTTCCAGTTGGCAACCTTGCCAAGAAAGCCGCGGGTATAACCTTCCAGTCGAAGGAGATAATTTTTCTTTTTGGCGGCATCAACCGTCAGGTCGGCCGCCATAACATGAAAACCGCCGGCATAAACATCATATTCCATTTTTTGAACGCCCGCGTTCGAAGACGCGCTCGACGTCGCAGGCTGCGCGAGGGCCACGCCCTCAAACATAATGGCCGACATAACGCACAGTGCGGCCACCCAGACCTTCTTTAAATGTTTTGATACCTGCCGCGCCGTCATCGTTCACTCCACCTAGATCAAATTCTTTTACACCGTTATTTTTAAGCCTCAGCATCGTTTCCCACAAGAGTAATGTGGGTGCGGAAACTTCCTTGCCAGAATCGGATGTCCAGCCAATCAGATAGGTCGCGCTGCGCCCGTGTTCAACACTAACCGCAAACGCGGCCGTTTCCCCGTTTTTTACGGCGCGGGCCAAATGAAGTTCTCCCTTGGCCGCCAGAAGCGGCGCATAAGCGGCGAAAAGTTTCGGTGAAATTCCGCCATAACCACGGCTCTTCTGATCCGCCGCATAAACAGCAGCAATCATGGCGATTGTTGCAGGGCCGTTATCCCATTCTATCTGCAAGCCGGACCGTTCCGCCGCATTCAAGCGGTTACGCCATTTTTGCTTGAGCCCGGCGCGCAACTCCTCCTCGGACTGCTGCAAATCAACCCAGATGGTTTCATATCCGGCGCGATCGTCAAGCCGTCTCAACCCCGTTTGCGCAATCAGTTTCTGCGCGGTCGGCCCATCTTCGGTTTCGGGTAGGAAGCGCCGCTTTCGCCCGAAACGGGGCGGAAACTGACGGTTTATTTCATCAAAGAACAATTTTACATGAAGCGCGGTGCCAAATCCTTCGAACCAGAGGGGGCCACGGTCAATCATCACGGCATGCAAGGCATTGAAGACAATACCTGCTTCGAACATCTGGACAATCCCGGCATCGGCGCCGCCAATCCGGATCAGTCCCCAGCAGGGTTTTTGCCGGTGAAGCGGTGCATAGGCCTTCGCATAGCTATAGGATTGAAGGATGTTGGAATAAGGGGCGCGATTGAAATTGCGCTCCCATTCATCAATGGATTGAGTGTTCCAAAGTATTTCTATTGTCATGCGGCGGTTTGTCCTTCTCAAGAGCCGCCTCATCAAAGACTTGGATCAGGTTATTGTCAACGCCGTTGTCATTCTGCGGTTCCGGCGGTTTTATCAATCCCTGCTCTATCATCTCACGCATCACCTGTTGCGTGATTTGCGGGGTTACTTCGTCGACTATTCTGGCAATGTCTTCCTTGCTCATATCCGACTTGTCATGCTTGCCCCCTTTATCTGCTTGTGGCTCTTGCGGTTTTGCCTCCACCTCTCCCCTGTCGCGGATTTGTTGCAAGGATTGCGGCGCCCGCATGGAATTCCGACGGTCCTGATTGACGGTCAAATCCTCCATCAGTTCGCGCTTCAATTTTTCAATACGCTCCGCCATTGCGGCTTTGATCTTGCCATCCTGCTCCCATGCGGCGTGATCCCTATTTTGTTCCTTATCCTGCTTACGTCCCCTATCTTTGTCATCCGGACCTGTATCCATCGGTGGCGGCTGGTTTGGCATAGGTTGATTGGGCGGCGGCGGAATGTCATCCGGCTTCGGTGGCTGGATTTCTGGCTCGGCCGGCTTGGGCGGTTCGACTTCGGGCTTCTGAAGCTGTTTTGGCGAATCCTCGCCTTCGCTTGCGTCAATGATATTGATCGGCTTTGCGACGGGTGATTTCCCCACGATCAAATTCAGCGCCTCCTGCACATGGGTGCGGCGGTCATGCAAAGCCCGAATAAACCGTTCGGGGCGTTCAACGGCATCCAGTTTGATATCCCCGATGAAGCGACAATCCAGTTTTATGTAGGCATAACCTAGAAGGCGGCCAAAAATTCCAAGATCCATATTCTCGCCGCGGATTTCTTCAAGGTCGATCTGATGGACGTTGACAAAGATCAGCCCTTTTTTCTGGATCACGCGGCGATCGGTAAGGGCAATTTGCGTCGCCAGAACCTTGATGACGTAAAAGAGGAAGATCATCGCGCCCGCCGCGAGCATGAAGAACAAGATACCACTGCTGAGTCCCAGAAACGGAACAGGGACATAGGCGTCACCGCCAAGGCCGGTGAGTGCCGCCATGCCGCGGTTCATCAGCCAGCTTAAGGCGAGTCCCCCGGCGGCCATTCCCAGAAACCACATCAGCCCCTGTAGAATGTAAATCCAGTGAAGACGGGCGATGCCGATAAGTTTTTCATCCCCGTTGATCAGTCTATGGACATAAGCCATCACGCTCTCCTTATAGTTCTCGAAAAGTTAACGGCCACAAGCGGCGATTCGTTCCCTTTCCCTTGCGAATCCTTCGGTTTTCTGGTCAATTGAGGCCCACATCAACACCCTGGAAAGACTGTTAGAAATGACCAACGCCGCCCTGCAATCCGCCCCGACCCTCGAAGCCGTCATCGAAAAGGCATGGGCCGAGAAGGAAACGATTTCCGCCGCGACAAAGGGCGAAGTGCGCGAAGCCGTCATTGAAACGCTCAATCATCTTTGCGGCGGCGAGCTTCGCATCGCCACGAAAGAGTCGGGACAGTGGACGGTGCATCAATGGCTAAAGAAGGCCGTCCTTCTGTCATTCCGCCTGAACCCGAACGAAGCGATTTCCGGAGGTCCTGGCGGCGCCATATGGTGGGACAAGGTGCCGAGCAAATTCGATGGCTGGAGCCCGGACCGTTTCAAGGAAATGGGATTCCGTGCCGTCCCCGGCAGCATTGTCCGCTGGTCCGCTTATATCGCGCCGAATGTCGTACTGATGCCGTCTTTCGTCAATGTCGGCGCCTATGTCGGTGAAGGCACGATGGTCGATACATGGGTGACCATCGGTTCCTGCGCACAGATCGGCAAGAACTGTCATATTTCCGGCGGCGTCGGGATCGGCGGCGTTCTGGAGCCTTTGCAGGCAGGCCCTGTCATTATCGAAGACAATTGTTTCATCGGCGCCCGTTCCGAAGTTGCGGAAGGCGTGATCGTGGAAGAAGGCGCGGTCCTTTCCATGGGCGTGTTCCTTGGGGCCTCTACCAAAATCATAGATCGCGCCACCGGTGAAATCTTCATTGGCCGCGTCCCGGCCTATTCGGTGGTCGTACCCGGCAGCCTTCCCGGCAAACCCCTGCCGGACGGCACGCCCGGACCATCCCTGTCCTGCGCCGTAATCGTGAAGCGTGTAGACGCCCAAACCCGCAGCAAGACCGGGATTAATGAACTCTTGCGTGATTAACCATGAAGCAGCCGCGTAATACTGTGTAAGTCCATATATTTACATATTTTAGTTGCAACCTATAGTTCTTATGCTATAAAACGCCTGAAATCCGTAGATATATTATAGAAACTAATGAATGCGTTTTTGACCGATTTTGCGCGTGCCGCAGGCCGCACCAAAAAAGCCAATTTCAACGAATCGTTTGACTGGCTGTTGACGCGCATAAATTTCAAATCGGAAGAAGAAGCAATCCTTCCCGAAAACATCGAAGAAACCAAGGAAGCGATCCGCGAATTCCTGACCGACATGGGCTGGTTTCAATCGCGTCTTGCCTTTGAAGAATTGCTTCAGGAAAAATCGGGCAAAGAGGCCTATCGTGCCGATGGCAGAGTGCCGAACTTTTACCACGAGGTCAGAGAGTTTCTATATCTTTGCGCAAAAAGGCGCGATGGACTTCTGGCACCGCATTGTCTTGATGAGTTCGGAGGGTTCGATGCCCTGACCGCCGTTGTCTGGAGACATGATAGCTGGGAAGATCATGGCATCCATCCCACCGCTATCTATGCGCTTCATGAACGCCATATCCATGAGTTCATGAACGAGGTCGATCCAAATCACACAAATCCGGATGTTGCGACCTTCGGATACAGAGAACGCCAGAAGGCCGAAATCATCGCGCGGAACATAGATTACGTGACCCACAAACACCCCGAGCGCGACGAGAATGGCGAATTCAAACGCAAGCCGAGTGGCAAACTCGTCAAGGTTCCACGCTATCCCGATATGACGCTTTATTATGATAACGCTTCGCTGAGCCCTCATTTTCCGTTGCTCAAATTTGAAGATAGCGTTGAAGGCATGGCAACACGTTATGGTGTTACCACCTTCAGTCATGCATCGAATGTCGATTACACGCTTGAGCGCCGTCAGTTTTATGGGGGCCGCGCCCTCGACAAGGAAGCGATCGCGAAATTCTCTTTCCTGGATAAGGCCATCAAAAGTTCAGACGGGATGTTGGGCAATCTTCTATTATGCAATGAGCAAATCAATTTCTACCATGGCAAGGACCCCCATTATATTCGTCCCGTCAGTCTGCCAGACCGTTATTTCCCGCACGCCGAACGTGGATATCGCCTGCTCCCGGCCGCATGGCATCCCGTCACCATTATGCTGGAGCGTCTGGAGAATATGGCGGAGATGGAAGCCGAGAACGGACAGGTTCATACAAGATTAATCCTCGATAAATCGCTCTATCCGTCCCTGTCTCCGCATTTCCCGATCCCGCATAATTATGCAGGCCCCCTCTTGTCAGGCCAACCGCAGTATGCTCCTAATGGGCCATGAGCCTGCATTGCGCTGATATCGCCCAAAAACTAATTTCCTTTCCCTCTGTCACGCCAGAGGATGCCGGATGTCAGGCCTATCTGAAATCGCTACTCAGCGGTATGGGGTTTGAAATATTCGATCTGCCGTTCGAAGGGCGCGGAGGAACCTACAAGGTTCCGAATTTTTTTGCGCGCAAAGGCAATACGGGTCCGCACCTTTGTTTTGCCGGCCACACCGATGTGGTGCCCGCGGGAGATGAGGACGCATGGAGCGTTCCGCCTTTTTCCGGCACGGTAAAAGACGGCAAGATTATCGGGCGCGGCGCATCCGACATGAAAGGGCAGATTGCCGCCTTTGTTGCAGCGATATCGTCTTTTCTTGAAGGCAATACAAATCATAAAGGATCAATCAGCCTTCTTATCACGGGCGATGAAGAAAATGAATCCATCAATGGAACCGAACGCGTTCTGGAATGGATGGCGCAGAACAACCAATTGCCCGATGTCTGCCTTGTTGGCGAACCATCGAACCCGGATTTCATGGGACAGGAGCTCAAGATAGGGCGCCGTGGGTCCCTTTCCGGTGTGCTCACAGTCCACGGTGTGCAGGGACATGTCGCCTATCCGGCCCGTGCCGACAATCCCCTGCCAACCCTTGTAAAATTATTGTCCGCGTTACAAGGTACTGTCTTTGACAAAGGCTCCGCCTATTTTCAACCAACCAATCTGGAAATCACCACCATTGATGTCGGCAATACGGCAACCAATGTCATCCCGGCGCGCGGCACCGCCAAATTCAACCTGCGCTATTCAGACCGATGGACCAAAGAAGCCCTCTCTGAAAAAATCCGGCAGGTGCTGGATGCCGTTGACACCAATTACGATTTGAAATTGACTGTGGGCGCAGAAGGATTTTTAACGCAACCCGGCGAATGGACCGCCCTTATCTCGGCAATCGTTGAACGGGAAACAGGACACAAACCGGCCCTGACCACGGGCGGCGGAACATCGGATGCCCGATTCGTCGCCAAATATTGCCCTGTTGTCGAATTTGGCATGACGAATCAAACCATTCACAAGGTGGATGAATATTGCACGTTGGACGACCTTGAAAAATGCACATCGATTTACCGTGAAATATTGAAATCTTATTGCGCCTGACCCAATTTCGCCACAATCGGCCCCGAAATGATCACGATCCGGCCATTCCCCCGCGCCATTGTCAACCTAGATTAGAAACTGTCACGACGACATGACATTCATGTCTCTCATGACTCTCTCTGACCCCTGACTCCCCCCGCCGGTGTTTCCCCCGCCGCGGGGGTTCTTTTTTGGCTAATAGTCAATTCGCATGAGATAAAGCCCGTCGGGCGGCGCCGTAATTCCGCCCTTTGTGCGGTCTTTGGCGGCAAGCGCAATGGCAACATCGGACGCGGTCCATTTCCCCTCGCCGACATGGGAGAGGGTGCCGACCATGTTCCTGACCTGATGATGAAGGAAGGACCGCCCTTCCACTTCACATTCGATCAGGTCGCCGTGGCGTTTGATATCAAATCGATCGAGCGTTTTAATCGGCGATTTGGCCTGACATTCTGAATCGCGGAATGTTGTAAAGTCATGTTGCCCCAAAAGAAGGTTGGCAGCCTCTTGCATTTTAACCTCATCAAGGGGGCGTTTTACCTGCCACGCCTGTCCGCGTTCCAATGTCAAAGGCGCGGGGCGATTGATAATGCGATAAACATAGAGTTTGTTTTTCGCGCTGAACCGCGCATGGAATTCTTCGGATACGGTTTCGGCGTTCAGAATGGCAATCGGTTGTTTGGCGGCGCGCAAATGGGCATTAATCGCTTTTGCCAGATCAAACCCCGTAAGCGGACGGTCACCGTAATCAAGATCGAAATGCGCGACCTGTCCGCGCGCATGAACGCCGGCATCGGTGCGACCCGCAACATGGATACGGATTTGCCGCTGGCAAAAACCCGTGATTGCCTTTTCGATTTCATTCTGCACGGAGGGCGCATGGTCTTGATGTTGCCATCCCGAATACGGTGCACCGTCATATTCGATTGTTAGTTTCCAGCGTGTCATGACAGACGTGATCCGGGTTTCAGATAACCGCCATTATGCGCGGCGACAACGTCCATCGGCTTTTTGTTTTCCGGCTGCACCAATGTAACGCGCAGCGCGGTATGATCGCCGCAGGCAATAATGCCGCCATCCGACACTGTTCCTGGCGATGTCATATCTGCAAGCTGACTGACATGCGCTTCCAGTATTTTCAGACGTTTGCCGTTATCCGTTTCCGTCCATGTGCCGGGCCATGGGTTGAGGGCGCGGATTTGCCGGTCAACCGCGGCGGCAGGTTTGGTCCAGTCGATTTTTCCTTCTTCTTTTTTCAGCATCTTGGCATAGGTAACACCTTCTTCCGGCTGCATGACCGATTCCAGATGCCCTTCCTCTGCCAGTCGATCCAGAACATCCTCTATCATGCTGGACCCCATCGCGGAAAGCATGTCATGAAGGCTTTGCGCCGTTGTGGTGTGCCGAATGGCAACAGCCCTTTTCGCGATCATCGGACCGGTATCAAGACCTTCGTCCATTTGCATGATCGTAATGCCGGTCTCGCTATCGCCTTCCAATATGGCGCGGTGAATGGGCGCCGCCCCGCGCCAGCGCGGCAAAAGCGAAGCATGAATATTCAAACAGCCATATTTCGGCGCATCCAGAATCGATTTGGGAAGAATCAAACCATAGGCAGCCACGACGGCGACATCGGATTCCAACGCCATAAAGGCCGCCACATCTTCATCGCGCTTGAAATTAACAGGCGTGCGCACGGGAATTCCGTTTTCAATCGCGCATTGATGCACGGCTGATTCCTGTATTTGCTGACCCCGACCCTTCGGGCGCGGCGGCTGCGTGTAGACACACACGACCTCATGTCGAGAAGCGATCAAATTGCGAAGGGCAGGCACCGAAAAATCGGGCGTCCCCATAAAGGCAATGCGGAGAGAATGCGTCATGCCTACAAGATTTCTTCTTTGTCCTGTTGTTGCTTTTTATACTTTTTCAAAAGCATGTTGCGTTTCAGACTGGATAGATGGTCGATAAACAATGTGCCATTCAAATGATCAATTTCATGCTGTACACAATGTGATCCGAGCCCCTCGAACACGGATTCCTGCATCTTTCCCTCATAATCGAGGAAGCGAACACGGACTTCCAACGGCCGTTGCACTTCGGCATATTGACCCGGAATGGATAAGCACCCTTCTTCCCAGAAGCTCGGCTCCTCGGATTGCCAGATAATCTCGGGATTTGCCATGACGATGGGTTTACGCGTCTCCGGTTCTTCGCGGTGGGCGATATCCATGACGATTACACGGTTCAAAAGCCCTACCTGATTGGCGGCAAGCCCGATACCGGGCGCGGCATACATGGTGGCCAGCATCTTATCCATCTGCGCACGCACCGCATCATCGACACGGTCGACCAGGGCCGCCTTTGCCTTCAAGACAGGATCGGGAATTTTGATGATTTCGTACTTATCCATGAAATGCTTTGCCGTCTTCTATTTCTTCGTCTTCATAATCGTCTTCTATCAAGGCCGATGTGATCTGGCGCTGCGTATTCTCCTGCATAGAGATGGACGGCAAATCTGCGCCGGCCGGAACCACGTGATATTTTTTAAATTTGCGCGCCTGCGGTGTGATCTGGCGGTCGAAAGAACCGACCGCGTCGTTATAGGCACCAAGCGCCGTATTGATGTTTTTGCCCACCTTTGCGAAATGTTCCATGAATTTCGAAAGACGCTTGTATAGCTCTGCCCCCAGCGCCGAAATTTCGGCGGCGTTTTCGGCCAGTTTCACCTGCCGCCAGGACAAGCCGACCACGCGCAAAAGCGAAATAATCAATGTCGGCGATGCGATGACCACATTGTTTTCGGCAGCGTAATCGACAATGTTCGGATCACTCTGCAATGTCGCGCTGAACACCATTTCAGACGGCAGGAACAAGATGACAAAATCGCACCCTTTGATGTTTTCCTGATAAGACCGTGCGCCGAGCGCCTTCACATGCCCGCGCACCGCACGCGCCAAATTGCCGCGAATAGCAAAATGTTCGTCATCTCCCAGTTCTTCATCCAGCCGCGCGATGAGATCATTGATCGGCGCCTTGGAATCAATCGCGATTTTGAATCCGTCATGCAGGTTGATGATCACATCCGGACGCCCGCCGCCTTCGATGGCGGTTTGCGTATCGTAATGCAGGCCTTTTTGCAGGTTGGCCTTTTGCAGGATCATCTCCAGCACGAATTCGCCCCATTTCCCTTGCGCCGATGGATTGCGGAGCGCGGCGGTCAGTTTCGATGTTTCCTTGTGCAGATATTGCAAGTCATTACGAATGGTTTTATCGGTGGCCTTCAATTCCTCCACCATGCTGGTCATGCGGTGCAGATGCTGTTCCACCGGCTTGACCATTTTCTCGATTTCGAGCGAACGGCGCTCCAGATCATGCGCCCCGTCTTTCTGCGCAGCCTTCAGCCGTTCCTGCGCCAGCGTCAGGAAGCTTTCAGTGTTCGATTTCAGGGCCGCCTGCGCCAGCGCCGCAAAATGGTCGCCAAGCCCTGCGCGCTCCGCCTCGAGGCGGGCGCTCATTGCCGCCTTCTCCCGCTCCAGCCTTACTATCTTAGCGAACGCGGCCAGATAGCCGAGCGCGACCCCCGCCCCAGCGCCAAGCGCGAGCGAAAGAGGGTCAAAGGCAAGTTGTTCAAAAGCGTCATTATTCATGGTAGAATTAAAATAGCGATTGTAGGGGAGGATATCCACTTGAATTTCGGTAAAAACACGACGAAATCCGGCAGTTCCGGTAATGCGATGGTTTATGTGCTTCTGGCACTCGGTCTGATCGGCCTTTTGACGGCCACGATCACGCGGCAGGATGACAGTGAGGCAGGAGACATTTCGCAGGAACAAGCCGAATTTCTGGCCGCGCAGGTTTTGGAATATGCCGCCTCTGCCCAAAGTACGGTCGACCAGATGATCATGAGCGGCACCGATCCCGACGATATCGATTTTATTCTTCCCAGTTCTGCCGGATTTAACACCGCACCACATTATAACAAGCTGTATCATCCCAGTGGCGGGGGATTGAATTATAAGACGTTGGATCCTTCTGCGATTACGGAGGTAACATCCTCGCCAGCACCCGGCTACTACGTGGGCGAAGTCGGCAATGTTGAGTGGTCACCGTCAACGGCCACGGAGATTGTTTTTGCGGCTTATCAGATTTCAAAGCCGATCTGTGAATCCATTAATAAAAAAATTACAGGAAGCATCACAATTCCTGCCGTAACGCCAGCTATGAGTGATCTGTTTCTGGCGGCACCGACATGGGTTTCCACGAACCAGAATTTAACGACTGCACACTGCGCCGGATGTGTCGGGTATGCATCTCTGTGTGTTTCTCGAAGCGCAGCGGATGCTTATACATTCTATTCCGTTATCGTAAACCGATAACCATGGCGCGCAATTCGGCGATGCCTTCGCCGTTTTCCGAACTGCTGTAGAACACAGCCGGATAGGCGGCGGGGTGTTTTTTCAAAGTATCCATGACAGAAGCCTGAAGATCTTCACGCGCCTTCGCCGATATCTTGTCGCACTTCGTTAGCACGATGCGGTAATTGACGGCGGCCTTGTCGAGCAAACCCATCAAATGCAGGTCGACCTCTTTCAACCCGTGGCGGGAATCGACCAGCACCAGAACACTGCGCAATGTCGGGCGACCTTGCAGATATTGAAAGATCAGATGATCCCATTCTTCACGCTGCTTCTTGGAGACTTTGGCAAAACCATATCCCGGCATATCGACCAGATAAAGGAGCCCGCCAAGATCGAAATAATTGAGTTGCTGCGTCCGGCCCGGCGTTTGCGAAATTTTGGCAAGCGTCTTGCGTCCTGTCAGCGCGTTGACCAGCGATGATTTGCCAACATTCGATCTGCCGGCGAAAGCGATTTCCGCGCGGTCGGGCACCGGCAATTGTTCCAGTTTTGCCGAACCCCAGATAAAATCGCAGGGGCCCGCGAAAATTTTGCGGGCCTCTTCGATTTGCGAGGGCGAAAATTCGCTTTCCATTATTTCTTCTTTTTCTTTTTCGGTTTGGCGGGCGTTACCGGTCTTGGCGGTTCATGGTCATCAACGCCCAGTGCCTTTTCAATGCTTTCCTCCGCGACCTGCAATTCCGGATGGATGACGGGGCCATCCATGATTTCCTTTTCCAGTTTCTTTTCGACCGCATCCTTGCTGAAAAGATGAATCGGCACGCCCATCGATTTCATGATCACAACCTGCTGGATAATCGCGAGGATATTGTTCACGGTCCAGTACAGGACAAGGCCGCTGGCGAAACCCGCCATGATAAAGGTCATGAAATACGGCATAATCGCAATCATCTTGGCCTGAATCGGGTCTTCCGGCGGCGGAGAAATATTCCGCTGCACGATCATCGCGGCCAGCATCATCAGAGGCAACGCTCCGATCATCAGAAAGCCCGGCGGATCCCACGGAATCAAACCGAACAGGTTGAAAATCGTCGTCGGGTCCTTTGCCGACAAATCCTGAATCCAGCCAAAGAACGGCGCATGGCGCATCTCTATCGTGTTGGAGAGGACTTTATAAAGCGCAAAGAAAACCGGAATTTGAACCAGAATGGGCAGGCATCCCGCCATCGGGTTAACGTTGTGTTTTTGGTAAAGTTTGACCAGCTCTTCCTGAAGTTTTTGCTTGTCGTCCTTGTATTGGGCGCGAAGCTCATACATCTCCGGCGATACCTTGCGCATCTTGGCAAAGGAGCGATAGGATGTGTTTGCCAGCGGGAATACAAAAATCCGCAGGACGATTGTAAAGATGATGATCGCAACGCCGAAATTACCAGTAAGACCATAGAGGAATGTCAGCGCGATAAAGAATGGTTTTGTGAGGAAATAGAACCATCCGAAATCAACGGCGAGATCGAAGTTGGGAATGCCCCATGCCTGTTCATATTTTTCAAGCAACGCGAGCTTCTTGGTGCCCGAGAAGACATTAACTGTCGATGAAATGGACTCACCCGCTTTCGCGGTCATTTCCGGACCGGAATAATCCGCCTGATAGCGGTCCTTGGTTTCTTCGGTGATCGCAGGCGACATCACAAAACGGAAACGGTGTTCGGCTCCCTGGTCCGCCGGTGCGATGGCGGTCAGCCAGTATTTGCCTGTGATCCCGACCCAGCCCTGCGCCGCATTGAAAATTTCTTCCCGCTTCTTTTTGAAATCCTTGT
The DNA here is from genome assembly GCA_965650865.1 of uncultured Alphaproteobacteria bacterium. Lineage (GTDB taxonomy): Bacteria > Pseudomonadota > Alphaproteobacteria > Micavibrionales > Micavibrionaceae > Micavibrio_A. Next base: position 19,878 of record CBFGQF010000006.1, read on the forward strand.
AATCGCGCTCCAGCAGCTCTTCCCCGACATAGCCGATCGGCCCTTCATGGATCACGCCCTGATTGAGAAAATCTTCCGGCAGGCCGTGTTCTGTCACAAGCGCATATGGGAAAACCTTAACGTCGCGGCTGCTCTTGTTAATCACGCGGTTATCGATGGTAAAGGCCACATCGTCGCTAACGGATATTTCCTTCTCAAAGGTCACCCCGGATTCGTTTGTGTATGTCAGTGTCACGGGTGTTTCGGGCGTCAGTTTTTCGCCGCTCTTGACGCGCCAAATAGTATCGCCATCCGGCACAGTGCCCACGCCTTCGCCCGCGATCCATCCGGTTTCAACATAGCGCGGATAGTCTGTGCGCGATGGTGAAAGCACATTCACCAGTTCTTTTTTATCGACTTCCTTGTAATAGGATTTAAGGACGAGGTCATCAAGCCGTGCACCTTTCAGATTGATGCTACCTGTCGCCAGTGAATTTTCAAACGGCACGCGGGATGTTTCGGCGATGACATCAGGACGCGGCCTGACAATCGCGGTATCCAAAATTTCGCGCGGGGCACTGGCAATGACGGCAGCCCGCTGCGCCTCGGCAACCTGCGCGGCCTGACGCATCGCTTCGGCATGCGGGCGGGCGATCAGGAAATCATATCCAACCCACATCGCGATGGCGAGCACGGCAAAGATCAAAAGGTTCCGGCGGTCCTGCGGGTGCATCTGGTCGGGGTTTTGCATCAGGTCTTATCTTTCGTTTTCATGTGTATGCTGCGAGCACTGGCACTCGCGGCGTTTATAGCCGAGGATAGCGGCCCAATCAATGCGCTCAGGCACTTTATCGATCATCGGGCCCTTATAATAGGGATGGCATTTCGCGATCCGCTTTATCCCCATCAGCACGCCCTTGGCCGCGCCATGGGTATTGATCGCTTCGGCCGTATAGGCGGAACAGGTCGGATAAAAGCGGCATTTCGCGCCACTGAGCGGGGATATGACATACCCATAAGCGCGGATCAGGGCGGTCAGAATAATTTTCACGCGCCCTCCTGCTCTGCCAGTTTGCGCAGGCACCATTCCAGATCGCGTTTTAAATCCGTATAAATCCGCGTGGCCGTTTCGGGCCGCGCAATCAGGATATAATCGTAGCCTTTCACACCATGTTTAGGCAGAACATCGCGGGCAACGGCGCGCAGGCGGCGTTTCATACGATTGCGGCGGACGGCGGATTTTTCAAGCTTTTTGGTGACCGTAATGCCGAGGCGGCGCTTTTCAAAGTCGTTGGGCAGGACAAGAACAATCATGCCTTTGGCCACCCATTTGCGCGCACCCTCGCGCAAAAAATCAGACCGCTTTTGAAGGCGGTCTAATGATTTGATATCTTGCTTGCTTGCTTTCATCGCGGTGATCCAGTTTCGATTACCGACCACCGATAACCGATGATTTACGCGCTCAGGCGCTTACGGCCCACGGCGCGGCGGCGGGAGAGGACCTTGCGGCCGTCTGCTGTGGCCATACGGGCGCGGAAGCCATGGCGGCGGGCGCGAACGAGGCGGCTTGGCTGATATGTACGTTTCATGTCGTTATTCCGTCTATTTGCTGTTTTTCTTAAATTCTTCGTGGGTTTGTATAGAGGAATCGCCCCCTTGTCAATTTTTCTTGCGCATTAAGTTTGACGCAGCCATAGTATGGTACGATGATATTGTAAATCAGGCACTTACACGTTAAACTCGCCTTGAATTTATGACAATAAAAGCCAAAGGTTAGATCAACCATGTATCTTGACAATAATTGGACCCCTGTGGAAGGCGACGAACTGGCCGGTTTTCTGGATCAGGTCAACCCGATTGGCGGAAAATATAAGGTTTCCACGGCCACGACCAAGGTCGAATACCGGATGCTGCCGTTTTATGACAACGTAGCCATGATCCGC